>JAQSXM010000009.1 GCA_029256645.1 Sporomusa sp.
TTTAATGTTCATGTATTTCACCTCAATAAGCATTAACATATGAATAAAAATCATAATATTTATGTTATTATATCATTTGACAGCATAATGGGAAAGGGATATACTTTACTCATACAAAATAATTAATTTGTATGAAAGCAAAGACGCTTTTTAAGGACTATGGACTACGGACTATAGACTTAAAGGCGTTTTTTTTTTATTTACTGCAGGCAGTGAAAAAAGGGGGAAGTGCTAGAAAGCATGTCAGGATTTTGTTTCACAAAAAAACAGACGCCGGTCGGTCGCCACATCTCATAAGAATACTGGTAAGTCAAAGAAGACTTCGCATTTACGACAGCGGTGTCTTTTTTAATTACTATCGGTTTGCCGGCTGAACCGACAGTGGATAACTGGCTGCTATCTTTCTTAAGATAACAGCATCAGAAAAGAAAAACAGGAGGGGTTCTATATGATTCGCTGTAAATGGCTTTTGGCAGTAATCGCAATACTAGTTTTGTCTGTAACAACCGCTTGCTCTAATTCTGCCCCCGAAACTGCCAAAAAGGAAAAAAACGAGCTGAAAGTGGCAATATCGGCAGCACCGCCAACACTGGATCTGCACAAAACCACTACGCAGATTGCCCAAAAAGTGGGCTGGCATATCTTTGATACCTTGGTTACTCTTGATGAAAATTACCAAGTAGTACCCATGCTGGCTGAGAAAATTGAGATCAGCCCTGACGGAAAAACCACTACACTGCTGCTGCGCAAGGATATTGCTTTTCATAACGGCAAGGTTATGACATCCGAGGATGTGCTGGCCTCTATTAACCGCTGGCGCAATTATTCTTCCCTGGGTAAAGCCAATCTGGGAAAAGCCGAGATTACCGCACCTGATAAAGATACTATTGTCATAAAGCTGCCGGCACCATCAAATGCCGTGCTCTTCTCCCTGGCTTATCCCTCACAGGGGGCATCCATTATGCCGAAAGAGGTTATTGATGAAGCCGGCGATGGAAATGTCAAACAGTTTGTTGGCACAGGGCCGTTCCAGTTTGTTGAATGGAAACAGGATCAATACATTCACTTGAAAAAGTTTGACGGTTTTAAACCACGCCCAGAACCCGCCAGCGGCCTTGGCGGTAAACGGGAAGCCCTGGTAAAGGATCTCTATTTCATCCCTGTGGGCGATAATGCGACAAGGGTGGCCGGTGTACAAGCCGGCGAATACGATATTGCCGATGAGATCCCCTTTGATAATTATGAAATGTTAAAAAGCAGTACCGGTTTAAAAACAGCCATTGCCCAGGATACGACCTATCTGAATCTGGTGTTTAACAAGAAAAATTCGCTGTTTGCCAATGTTAAAGCCCGCCAGGCAGTGGCTGCCGCCTTGGATATGGATCCCATTATGAAGGCTGTAACAGGAAATCCGGAATTTTATACACTGGATGCCGGGCTGGTATTCCCCAAAGATGCCTGGCATGTGGATAATGGCAAGGAAAAATACAACCAGAAAAATACCGAATTGGCCAAAAAGCTGCTGGCCGAGTCCGGTTACAAGGGAGAGCCGGTGGTGTTTCTGGTAACCCGTGATTTTGATTATATGTATAAGAGCTCGCTGGTTGTTAAGGAACAACTGGAGCAAATCGGGGTCAATGTCAAGCTGGAGGTATATGACTGGGCTACATTAAACAGCAAACGTTCAAACCAGAATGGCTGGGATATGTTTGTGACAACCTCTTCCGGTTTCAGAGAGCCGACAGCGATCTTATTTCTTGACTCACGTTTAAAGTGGGCAGGCTGGTATAACAACCCGCAAATGGACAACATGCTTGATCAGATCCGGGAAAGTGCAAATTTTGAAGATGCCAAAAAAATCTTTGGTCAGGCTCAGGCGCTTTACTGGGAAGAGGTCCCGACAGTCAAGCTCGGTAATATGAACGGACTGGTAGTCTATCGGAATTATGTCCAAGGATATCAATACTTTATGGAGTCTCCATTCTGGAATGTTTCTGTTCAATAATCAGCAAGGGGGAAGAGACTTATGCTGCGCTATATCTTCAAACGGATACTGTCGTTAATTCCCGTGCTTGCCGTTGTTGCGCTGGTAGATTTTATTATTATTCATCTGACGCCGGGAGACCCCGCGGTTATTATGCTGGGATCAGATGCCTCTGAAACGGATTTGTCCAAGCTGCGAGAGCAGCTTGGTCTTACTCTTCCGATTTATGTCCAGTTTGGTCATTGGCTTCTGGGGGTGGTGCAGGGAGACCTGGGACGCTCGATTTTTATGGATATGCCGGTTACGCAGGCAATCTGGCAGCACCTGGGGCCTACGGTTTCACTCTCACTGCTGGCAGAGTTGATAGCGGTTTTATTTGCCCTGCCGCTAGGGGTTATGGCAGCAACCAGACGGGGCAGCTGGATTGACCAGCTGTTAATGGTCACCGGGTTATTGGGAATTTCCATCCCCAGCTTCTGGTTGGGACTTAATTTTATCCTGCTGTTCGCCGTGAAACTCAACTGGCTGCCGGCCGCAGGCTATCAGCCGCTGTCCAACGGTTTGCTGAATCATATCAAATATTTGCTGCTGCCGGCTCTGTCGCTGGGGATTATGCAGGCCGCCCTGATTGCACGCATGACCAGAGCCTCTATGCTGGAGGTACTCAGCGAAAACTATATACGCACAGCTCAGGCCAAGGGATTAAAACAGCAGGTTATTATCTATAAGCATGCCCTGAGAAATGCCTTTATTCCCATTTTAACGGTAATTGGGCTTACGTTTGCAACATTAATCGGTGGCGCAGTCGTAACCGAAATGGTTTTCAATATTCCCGGGATTGGGAAGTTAGTTGTTAATTCGGTTTTACGGCGGGATTATGTGGTGATACAGGGCACGATTCTGATGATTGCCACAGCCTATGTATTTATCAATTTGCTTGTTGATTTACTATACGCTTATATTGATCCGCGTGTTCGCTTTGACGACCAGGCACGATGAAGGGAGATTCTGCAGTGGAAGTTATTTCAAGGAAGAGGCTAATCCTGCGACGTTTTTTAGCTAACCGGCTGGCCGTAACAGGGAGTATCCTGGTCTTGCTGGTTATCCTGATGGCGGTATTGGCACCGTTTATTACTGTTTATGACCCGCTTGCCATGAAAGTTGCCGACCGGTTGCAGGCTCCCAGTTCCGTGCATTGGTTTGGAACAGATGAGTTTGGTCGTGATGTGTTCAGCCGGGTTATTTACGGCAGTCAGATTTCCCTGCAGGTGGGGGTGGCTGTTGTTATTATCACCTCACTGGGAGGAGTGGTTTTAGGACTGTATTCCGCCTATTACCGCCGACTGGACATGGTGATTATGAGTATCAATGACGGGATGATGGCCTTCCCCACAATATTGCTGGCGATTGCTATTATTGCCGCTTTGGGGCCGACAATACAAAATGTTATTATTTCCATCAGTGTGGTTTACATCTCCCGGGTGGCACGGGCTGTGAGGGCTGCCGCCCTTGTGGTGCGGGAACAAACCTATATTGAGGCCATCCGCGCCTTAGGGGGAACACCGGCCAGGATTATCTGGCGCCACATCGCCCCTAATTGTCTGTCTCCTTTAATTATTCAGGCTACCTTTATTTTTGCCTACGCGATTATCATTGAGGCTTCACTTAGCTTTCTGGGTGCAGGTACACCGCCGCCGCAGCCAAGCTGGGGCAACATTCTAAACGATGGCCGGACTCTGATACGGCAGGCCTGGTGGATTATGATCTTTCCCGGCTGTGCTGTTGTTATGACCGTACTCGGGCTGAATCTTATTGGCGACGGTCTGCGGGACTTGCTTGATCCACGCACCAACAAAGCCAAAGGCTGATCTTAACTACAGAAAATGAGGGATGAGACAAATGGACAATCTTTATCCTTTACTGCAAGTAAATAATTTAAAAACCTATTTTGCGACAGAGCAGGGACCCGTAACTGCAGTTGACGGCATTGATTTCACTGTACATGAAGGAGAAACTGTGGGGCTGGTCGGCGAATCAGGCTGCGGCAAGAGTGTAACATCCCTTTCGGTTTTGCGTTTGTTTGAAGAATACAGCGGCACCAAAATAGAAGGAGAAATTTTGTTTGAAGGTAAAAACCTGCTGAATTCGTCAATGGACGAAATGCAAACCATCCGTGGAAACCGCATAGCAATGATCTTTCAGGATCCCATGACATCATTAAACCCGGTCTTTACGGTTGGCGACCAAATTGCCGAATCAATTATTTTACATCAGCGGCTTGGTAAAAAAGAGGCCTTGGCCAGGGCTGTGGATATGCTGAAACTGGTGGGGATTTCTTCTCCGGAACGGCGGATTCATGAATATCCCCACCAACTATCCGGGGGAATGCGGCAGCGGGTAATGATTGCTATGGGACTGGCCTGCGAGCCCAGACTGCTGATTGCCGATGAACCCACAACCGCACTGGATGTAACCATTCAGGCGCAGATTTTGGATCTAATGCTGGATTTGCAGAAAAAGATTAATATGGGAATTATTCTAATTACCCATGACCTGGGAGTGGTAGCCGAGGTGTGCTCACGGGTAATGGTTATGTATTTGGGCCAAATTGTTGAGGAATGTTCTGTGGAAACATTATTTACACGGCCGGCACATCCTTACACAATCGGCCTGATCCGGTCTATTCCCACCCTGGAAGGCAATCGCCGCGAACCGCTGCACATGATTGCCGGCAAGGTCCCTTCCTTGCAGCAAATTCCGCAGGGATGCCGGTTTGCCCCTCGCTGTCCCCGGGCAGATTCTGTCTGCCGGTCAGAGATTCCGGGCCTGGGCACCGTTGAGACAGCCCACAAAGTACGCTGCTGGCATTATGAAAATCCGGATAAGAGGGTGAACAGTCATGCCGGTCAATGAGGTTGTTGGAGAAAATGAGTCATTAATTAAGGTAAATCATTTAGTAAAGCATTTTCCGGGGAAAAAGGAACTGTTTAAGGCTCCGACTGTGGTAAAGGCTGTTAACGGCCTTTCATTCACTATCGAAAAAGGAGAGACTTATGGCTTGGTCGGCGAGTCCGGCTGTGGGAAAAGTACGACCGGGCGTATGCTGCTGCGACTGATTGAACCTACGTCCGGGGAGGTATTTTACCAGGGAAAAGATATTTTAAAGTTAAACAGGATAGAACTGCGTCAGATTCGTAAAGACATGCAGATCGTTTTTCAGGATCCGTTTTCCGCCCTAAATCCCCGTATCCGGGTTGGTGAAGCCATCAGGGAAGTGCTGGACATCCATAATATCGGTGAGCCTAATACCCGCAGAGAACAAGTCTATGAGCTTTTTCACCGGGTAGGATTAAACAGAGAACAATATGACCGTTATCCGCATGAGTTTTCCGGCGGACAGCGGCAGCGGATCGTTCTGGCGAGGGCTCTGGCTGTAGATCCGGGTTTTATTGTGTGCGATGAAGCGGTGTCAGCTCTTGATGTTTCAACCCAGTCGCAGATTATCAATCTTCTGGCAGACTTGCAGCAGGATTTGTCGCTGACGTATTTGTTTATTGCTCATAATTTGAGTGTTGTGCGGCATATTTCTGATAAAATTGGGGTTATGTATCTGGGAAACCTGGTTGAAGAGGCCAATACAGACGACCTATTCTCCGAGCCTTTACACCCGTATACCCAGGCCCTGCTTACCGCGATTCCGCGGACGGATCTGAACCGTAAAAGAGAGCGTATTATTTTGTCCGGTGACGTGCCATCGCCGCTTAATTTACCGGCAGGCTGCGCTTTCCACACCAGGTGTCCGGCCGTCAGGGAGCAGTGCAGGCAGGAAGCTCCACGGCAAAAAATTGTGCATTCCGGACGGCGGGTTGCCTGCCACCTTTATTAACCGGGCCGGATATGGGTTAGGTTTTCATCTATCAACAAAAATATGAAAAATAGTCATAAGATATAGGATTTATATCGCTTATAGCCATAATAGAGGCGATCTGCGCGGAATGGAGTGAATGACATGAATACCCCTATTCTCATAAAAGGAGCAACTATCTATGACGGCAGTGGAACCCCGCCTTTTATCGCTGATGTTCTGATTGCCGGTGGTATTATCAGCAGGATCGGCAGAACGGTTCACCAAGCGGGCTGCGAGGTAGTGGAGGCGGCGGGCAAGATTCTTTCGCCTGGCTTTATCAATACCCACAGCCATTCCGAGCTTGAGATATTCAGGGATCCCCGACTGCTTCAGGTAATCGGACAGGGCATCACTACCGAGGTACTCGGACAGGACGGCTCATCAGTCACCCCCATCGACGACGCCCATGTCCAGGAACTGGCAGAGAATATGGCGCCGCTGTGTGGCAAGACAGACCGTCCGTATTGGTGGCGGACCTATGCCGATTACATGCATGAAATCGAAACAGTCAATCCTGCGGTGCGCTTCGTTGGCCTGGTGGGACACGGCACAGTCCGCATGAGTGTAATGGGAAGCGAAAACCGGGTTCCTACGCCTGGAGAACTCAATCAGATTTGCGACATCATTGAAGACAGCATGGCTGAAGGCGCCCGCGGCGTTTCGTTCGGTATGATCTATCCGCCCAGTAGCTATGCCTTCACCGAGGAACTCATCGCGATCTGCAGGGTAGTGGCCCGGCATGACGGCATCGTTATGGTGCATACCCGCAACGAAATGGGACGGTTAATTGAATCGTTTGAAGAGATGGTTCATGTAATGAAGGCGAGCGGCGTCAGGCTGCTGATTTCCCACCTCAAATCACTGGGTTTTCTCAACTGGGGCAAGGTGCTCAAGATACTTGACCGTATGGAGCAACTTCAGGCCGAAGGCTATGACATTACTTTTGACCAGTATCCCTGGACAGCAGGCAGCACCGGCATGAAAGTCATTGCTCCCGGCTGGGCCTATGCCGGCGGCGAGGACGAATTTCATAAGCGTCTGCATGATCCCACCCTTTATAAAAAGATTTTGACAGACACCCGCGAGGAATTGTATGCGCGCGGCAGTGGCAAAAGCGTGCAGATTGCCACAGTCCCTCCCGGCGAGTTTGAGTGGATGGCCGGCTTGCATCTTGACGCCATAGCCAAACGTCTGGACATGGACGAGGCGGTGGCGGTACTCCATATTCTTGAAAAAACCCGCTCTGCGGTCATTTGCGTTTACCACGCCATTTGCGAGGCGGATGTGCAAAAAGTGATGCAAAGTCCCTATCATTGTGTTTGTACTGACGGCATTGTCGGTGCAGTGCCGCATCCGCGGGCCTATTCAACTTTTCCGCGCTTTCTGGGGCGCTATGTGCGTGAGCTTGGTGTTATACCACTGCAAACAGCCATCCGCAACATCACTTTCGAACCGGCCCGGCGCTTGCGGCTGTGGGATCGCGGACTGGTGCGCCAGGGGCTGTCGGCTGATCTGGTGCTGTTCGATTACGAGCGGGTGATGGATACCAACAGCTACGCCGAACCCAAAAAGCTGCCGGCTGGTATTTGCAAGGTCTGGGTGAAAGGCGTGCTGCGCTATCAGGAAGGAATGTCTCTTTAACTGGCAGGCTGGAGCTTTGCCGGCAAACAAAATCTGGATTTTTACCCAGAATAAAATTGTAGTAATGTCTGTATTAGTTAGGGGGGGAGCTTTATTTTGAACAATCAGCCGATTGGCTTGTTTGACTCGAGCTTGGGTGGATTGACAGTTTATAAGGAGGTAAAGAAAATATTGCCAAATGAAAGTTATATTTATTTTGGCGATACCGGCCGTTCGCCGTATGGTTCGCGGCCTGAAGCAGAATTGAAAAGTTTTGTGAAACAAATTATTCAATTTATGCAAAAGCATGAGGTCAAAGCAATAGTTATTGCCTGTAACACCGTTACGGCGCTAGGCTTGGAGCAACTGAGCCAGGAGTTCAACATACCGTTAATCGGTGTAAGCCGTGTTCCGGAGCTGACAGTTTCAACTACCAGGAACAAGCGGGTCGGCGTTATCGGCACAGAGATCACCGTTCGTTCAGGGTTGCATAAGCAGGATATTCTGCATATAGATCCTTCTATTCAGGTATTTTATGCGGCCTGCCCCAAATTTACACCCATACTTAATAGTGGTGACCTGGCCGGGACAGAAGCCGGAGCGGCTGTGGAAGAGTATTTAACGCCGCTAAAAGCGGCGCACATTGATACGCTGGTCCTGGGGTGCACAGCTTTTCCGTTTTTGTTGCCCGTAATTAGGAGTTTTATGGGCGAAGGGGTCGCGATCATTGATCCGGCGGAAGAAACCGCAAGGCAGCTCCTGCGCTCTTTACAACAGGCCGGGAGGCTGCACAAATCGGAGAATCCGGCGAATACGCTATTATTTTCGGAACCCGATATCGAAAAAATACGGCTTATTGCCAGTAAAATCATCAACGTAGACGATTGCAGCTTTCAATATCTTGACATGAACCAGGCTGTCTAACCTTTAAAAAGTGCATCCTAAGGAGGCCAACATGAAGAAAAAAGTTGGTATTATTGGCTATGGTACAATCGGAAAGTATATTTTTGAGAAATTATCCCGGGACGGGGTGGAATTCGCCTTTGTGTTTGACAGGACGGCAGTAGCGGATAAAAAAAAGGGCACCATATTTACGGACTCCACCGAAGAAATTGTACAAAAATGCGCTGCTGGAGTGGACCTTGTCATAGAAACCGCAACCTCGCAGGCAGTAGTAGAATTGGCTCCGGCAATTCTAAGGTTTGCCGACATGGTTGTCTTTTCGGCAACAGCCTTTGCTGACCAGGAATTTCTGAACCGGATACATCAAATTTGCCAAACATCCCAACACAAGCTTTATATTCCTCACGGGGCCATTTTGGGGCTTGATGGTATCATTGACGGAAAAGACGTTTTACAGGAGGTCTCAGTTACGACCACCAAGAGACCGGAGAATCTTGGCCGCACCGACAGCTGCAGAACAATTCTTTACGAGGGACCAACCCGTAATGTCTGCCGGCTGTATCCGCGCAATGTTAATGTTCATGCCGCAATAGCCTTAGCAGGACTCGGCTTTGATACAACCCGGTCCAGGATTATCTCCGACCCTGATGCCCCTGGCAATACCCATAGCATTGAGATCAAAGCCCAGGGCTGTACGTTTAAAATCGAAGTAGTAAGCGAACCGGTATCAGGGGTAACAGGGGCCTATACACCGGTTTCCGCCTATTCGTCAATACGGCGGATCTTATTCAATCAGGGGCTGGTAATAATTTAATTAAATATCTGTGTTTTGTTTATTATTAAGGATTTAACTTGAAGGGACGAAAGGAGAAGCACAATGAGTCTGTTATGTGACAAATTTTCAAAGATCGGTGTTGACAATGCTCCTGGCCAGGAGGTACGCCAGCACATTGGGGAAATTCGGCTCCGGGGAAAAGAGATACCTGGTAAACCAGTTGATTTTTCTCATGGCGATGTAAATGCATTTGAGCCAATCCCCGGCTCGCTGGACGAATTTATTGCCGGTGTCCGGCGCGGCGGCGAACAGGCTTATACTGAGTATCGCGGCGGCAGCAGCATTCGCCTGGATTTGGCGGAGAAGCTTACCAGGTTCAGCGGCACGGCGGTTTCTGCTGATAAGGGCCTTATTATTACTCCCGGAACGCAGGGAGCGCTGTTTTTGGCAATAGGCGCTACCGTTGCCAGGGGGGACAAGGTCGCAATCGTTGAGCCTGACTACTTTGCCAACCGTAAACTCGTCCAGTTCTTTGAGGGCGAGGTGTTTCCCGTCCAAATCGATTATCTTGGAACCTCCGAGTATGCCGGGTTGGATCTAACCCAGCTGGAGGAGGCGTTTAAGGCCGGCGTCAGACTCTTTTTATTTTCCAACCCTAACAACCCCGCCGGGGTAATCTATTCACCGGCCGAGATTCGTGCCATTGCCGGTCTTGCCCAAAAATACGGCGCCACGGTTATTGTCGATCAACTATACTCCCGGCTGCTTTACGAAGGGAAAACCTACACCCATCTATGCACGATGGACATCGAGCCCGAGAATATAATTACCATTATCGGACCGTCAAAACTGGAATCCATTAGTGGTTACCGGCTGGGAGTGGCGTTTGGCTCGTCCAGAATCATTGACCGCATGGAGAAGTTGCAGGCAATTGTATCCTTGCGTGCTGCCGGCTATAGCCAGGCCGTATTGAAGACCTGGTTTGCCGAGCCAACCGGCTGGTTAGATACGCGTATCGCGCTGCATAAGGCAATACGGGATGACTTATTAAAAATTCTCCGGTCAGTTGCGGGACTTGAAGTAAGAATACCGGAGGCCGGCAGCTACCTCTTTCCCCGAATTCCGGCGCTGGCTGTTACTATACAGGAATTCGTCAAAATTCTTCGTCTGCAGGCTGGGGTAACAGTGACTCCCGGTACAGAATTCGGTTCACATTTCACCGACAGTTTCCGCCTCAATCTTTCACAGGATCATGAAGCAGCTGTACATGCAATCGAACGCGCCGTTAAATTGATTGAAAGATATCGCAAATAAGCGGTTTTATAAGCGCAGGGACCCGGGCTTTCTAAATACCTGGAATTAGTTGTGGTCATATTGATAAGAACGGAAATATCAAGGTGATTGACGTGGTATGGGCGGTGGACGGTAAGCAAATGACTCAAGAGAACCGTCCCCCTGAGTCATTTTCGAAACTGCTGAAAAAGTAGCACTCGTCCCCAAACCCATACTACATATAGTTATCCAATATAATTTCGATCTCAATATATTGTAGGCGATCGGTTTTGACCTTGAGTTTTTCAGTGGTTTCTAACCGTCCCTGTGAGTCATAAAGAGTTACTGTTGTGACATATAGGCTGAGGCAATAGCCGCTTGTATCATTTTGGCGGTAACCCCTTCCGTCCATTTATCAAAATAACATGGATAGTTGGTTCCGCAGGTCTTACATTCTATATATTGCTTAGCATCCTTTTGTTCCCGTGTATCGTACATATAAGGAAGAAGCTCGTTGGTGTTATTAACTCCAGGGGCATTCCCATCTATGCTATAGGAATATTCATAAGTAGCTTGGTATTTTAGTGTAAAATGGTCAGCACTGCAAACGGGGCATACAACACGCGTGTTATGCTGCATATTTGTCACCTCTATTTTAATATATGGATATAGTTTTGTTTTCTTAAGGACTAACTACATAAGACCAGTGGCTGCTCATTGCTATTATGTCCATAAATAGCAGGCTAATGCTGACAGCTTAAATGATAGCGGTTTAAGTGATGTATGATATTTAATTGAAAATTATATTGACTGATTATTGCAATAAGATTATAATGTAGTTGTTGGGACAACTACATTGGAGGCTTAAATGAATTTTAAATTAGAGGATTCATTAGGGTTTATTCTAAATAAGGTAAATACAAAACTAAAAAATGAATTATTTCAACAATTAAAAGAAAATGATGTAACTCCAGAGCAATGGGCTATTTTAAACTGTTTATGGGAAAAAGAAGGTATTACCCCCAAAGAGTTGTCAGATATGACCTTTAAAGATAAACCGAACACGAATCGGATTTTGGAAAAGTTAATAATAAAGGGGTTAGTTGTTCGAAAATCTCATCCCGTGGATAAGCGAGCTTTTCAAATATTTTTGACTGATGACGGGTGGGCATTGCGTGAACAACTAATTCCCAAGGTTAAGCAACTATTAGATAAAGCAACATCAGGTATAGAACAACATAAAGTGGCAGAAATGAAGAGAATGCTAAATCGAATTTACGAGAACATCAAGTAGTGGATTTTTTTTGAAGTTATAGTTGTCATGACAACTATAATGATGGATTGATATGATTATGTCAGTGTAACTCAATATAAAATAAAGTGAGGTAGAGAATATGGAAAGCCGTTTAGTTAAAGAATTGAGCTTGCGTTATGAACCGGTAGCTGTTTTGCTTAGCAATGAAAAACCGGAAGGGGCACTTCAGGGGAAAGAAGGGCAGTGGAGCTGTGCAATTCCGTTATTTATTGCGGCCGCAAAAGGGAAAACAGCAGTTTTTGAACGTAAAACCACAGGCTGTCTTGGTGGTAAAAAAGGATTGGGGTTTGGTCAATTTCCGAATTATCCCGGTGGGATTGAGTATTTTTTGTCAGTTGGCAAAAGCGGCCAATTTGAAGGTGAAGGATATAAAAAAGATCCTGAGCTGGGAGCAGAGTTTGTTGAATGCCTGCCAATAACTGATATTCCCTATCAGTACGTCATTTTCAAACCGTTGTCACAGCTTGACACTACTAAGGAAGTACCTGAGTTAATAGTGTTTTACGTTAATAATGATCAGTTATCGGCCCTTACCGTCCTTGCAAACTATTATAGACCGGGAAATGAAAATGTTACGATACCTTTTAGCTCAGGGTGTCAGTCTGTTTTTCTTATTCCCTATGCCGAAGCCCAGAAGGAAAATCCAAGAGCGGTCGTGGGTTTGACTGATATTACCGTGCGCCCCATGGTCGAGGCTGACATGCTGTCATTTTCTGTTCCCTACAAAATGTTTCTGGACCTGGAAGAAAGTGTAGAGGGAAGTTTCTTAAAGAAACACTTATGGCACAGAGTAGTGGCGAGAATGGAAAAAGCCACTAAAGTACAGTAGTTTAATTTTTACTGACAGGGGTGCCATTATTCACGCAAAGAAGCGAGTGCTGCATTGGCTAGTACAGCTGCTCCAACCACCAGCGCCGACTCATTCAGGTTAAATTTCGAATGATGCAGCTGGTAGTTTTTTTGCCCCGCGAAGCCTGTCCCCAAAGCAAAAAATGCGGCCGGAACTTGTTGACAATACAAAGAAAAATCTTCACCCAGCAGCACTTGCGGCACAGGCACAACGCTTTGCTTGCCGGCAATTTCCCTGGCAGCGCTTGTCAGGATATCAACCGCTGTATCGTCATTGATCAACGGAACCAGGCCTCTGGAAAAGGAAAACTGATACTGCGCCCCATGCAGTGAGGCAATGGATTTTACAGTCTGTTCAATCAGTTCTCCGGCCTGTTCGGCGATCTCTGTTTTAAAACAACGGAGTGTACCGCCCAACACTGCTTTTTCCGCTATGACATTACTCTGCGTGCCGGCGGTGATTGTACCAACCGTCAGGACAAACGGTTCGACCGGGTCGATTTTGGCAGCGGCAATTCCTTGTAAAGCCAGGATAATTTCGGCGGCAATAACAATCGGGTTGACTGCCTGATGCGGAAGCGCGGCATGACCACCTTGTCCGGATATTTCGATTTCAAACCTGGAGCCGCAAGCGAAAAACGCTCCTTTACGGTAGCCAACTGTACCTGCCGGCAAATGGGGATCAACATGCAGACCGAACAGCATGTTCACATCAGGATTTTTTAGTACGCCTTCAGCAATCATGTCTTTAGCGCCCCCCAAAGGGCTTTCTTCGCTGGGCTGAAAGATCAGTTTAACCGAACCGGGGATATATTCCCGCAGATTTGCCAGTATTTCCGCCGCTCCAAGCAACATGGCAGTATGGGCATCATGTCCGCAGGCGTGCATAATATTGTCCTGTTTGGACTGGAAAGGCAGGCCGGTTTCTTCTTTAATGGGCAATGCATCCATATCGGCCCGCAGCCCTACGGTCTTAGTACCGCCTGTACCCCGTAGAATTCCGACTACGCCCGTCTTACCGATTTTTTCCTGTGTTTCGAACCCCAATTCACGCAGTCGGGCAGCGACAAGTTCGGCTGTTTTCCATTCTTCGGTTGCCAGTTCCGGGTAGCTGTGAATTGTCCGTCTAAAGTCAATGATCTGCTCTTCTGCCTGGGCAGCGTATTGTTTTAGTAACGATAAATATTCCATATTTGCGCTCAACCGCCTATGTTATTTTAATTCACCGGTGTAATACGGATTATATTCGTTGGTATAAAGATCTTCCGCAATGACCTTGCCTGGCGTTTCAAAGCCGGAAAGTTTGTTTTTCTCGGCCAGATCTACCCAAAATTTAATTTGCTCAGGCTGCACCCATTTATAGGTGCCATAGGTTGTACCCGCCATATCCTGTACATCCACTTTGAGAAATTCGGCAGCAATTTTCATCGCATCCTCGTAGTGATCATTAATATAATGCTGCGTTTTTACCGTGGCAACGATGTAAGCTTTAACGACATCCGGATATTTTTTGATAAAATCCTCACTGAATGCCCGCACACCAACAGCACTGAAGCGTCCGTCGCCGGCCCCTGCCGCGATCTTGTAGCTTGTGGCCAGGATATCCAAACCGCCGTTATTTTTTGCTTTCATATTGTGCGGTGCATGCAAAATGGCAACATCAATGTCACTGCGCCGAAGTGCCTGTTCCTGCTGCAAATCATTCATGACGATAATTTTAGTTTCATTGGGATTGATTCCGTTTTGCCGTAAGAATTCCGAATTAAACAGTTCGGCGCAGCTTCCTTTACCGCTCATTGCTATAGTTTTGCCTCTCAAATCTTCCGCTTTGGTTATCCCGCTGCCTGATTTTACAAACCAGGTCATATGGGTTTTGTCGAATTCAGGAGAATCCAGCGTTCCGGCCTGAACAATTTTCAGATTAGCACCTGCCTGACGCGCAGAGGCAATGGTTGTTGCATGGCCGGAACCGAACACATGATTATAACCTTGTATCACCGATTGGGCCAGCGTTGCATTTTGCGGCAGCGTCCCGGTATATTCGACCTCAAGGCCAACTTCCTTTAAAAATCCCTTTTTATCGGCGACAATGATTTCGTTAAATCCGGTAGGGGTAGGAAGCTTCAATTTGAATGTTTGGGTAAGCTTTCCATTTACAAATTTAGGGGAACCTTCATCTGCCGCTGCCGTTTGTTTTGAATCAACGGCAGAATTTCCGCAGCCTGACAACAATAAGGCAAATAAAATAAGCAGTATTGATGTGATTTGGATTTTTTTCATCTGAAGACACTCCTTAAAACTGAATTTTAATTTAAACATGTGCCGGGCAATTGGGTTATATTTCCTGTCGTCGCCAACGTGATACTTTTTTTTCAAAGAAAACAATCACATAATTGACAATGATTCCGATGAGCGACATAGTCATAATCGCTGCATACATTTTTGGTATGAGATACTTAAGCTGGGTATCCATTAGCAGATAACCTAACCCTGAACTGGCTCCCATCATTTCTGCCGCAATCAGGACTAAAATGGAAGAGGTGGCACTAAGGCGGATCCCGGTAATAATTGAGGGCAGCGCCGCCGGAAAAACCACTTTGTAAAATATGGTGAGCTGAGAGGAACCCATGGATTTTGCCGCCTTGATCAGCAAAGGGTCAACTCCTTTTACCCCGTTTATGGTATTTAATAGAATTGCCGACCATACGCCCCAAAAAACAATGGCCACTTTTGACAATTCACCGATCCCAAACACCAGCATAAACACCGGTAAAAGTGCCAGGGTAGATGTTTGCCGGCACAACTGGATGATCGGGTCAATATAAAATTCGGCCTGTTTAAACCAGCCGACAACAAAGCCGAGTGGTACTGACAGGCCAATTCCCAGAAAAAAACCGGCCACTGACCGTTTTAAACTGACAAAAATGTGCTCGACTAATTCGCCGGACAACAGGATTTTCCAAAAAGTTGCTATAACTACTGAAAAAGGAGGCAGAAAATTTTTATCCACAATATTCATGCGTGGTAAAAATTCCCATAACATAAGCAGGACAACTATCCCCAATAAGCGCCTTAAACTGTAAATATAATGTTTTATTGATTTCAATTCATTATCACCACTCCCGATTCTTTCTTATACAGTATTTTGCCTATTGAGGAAGGTAGTTCGTGTTATAATTTCTGTTTAAGAATAAAAGAGGACGAGAAAATTCGCTAAGAATTTTCTCGTCCTCTTTTATTATCAAAGTCAGACGAATCTCTGGCCTATTTTTATTATAACTCATAGAATCATTACTAAATTATCATGAAATGATTTGATTTGTCAAGAGATACCAAAAATGGTTCACTCGGATCAGGGCAGCTCCTCCCCTTTTGCAGCCGCACTTCGTGCGTCAGTTTCTGTGCCTGCATTCACCGTGACTTCCTTCGACCTTTTGAGAATCTAACTGAATCAACTTTTTACAAGAGAATTTTTTGAGTAGGTTTCGCTGAATTTTTGGCAATATGGTATAATTTACAAGAAACTTCAAAAAAGTGCAATGTGGTTAATATGCGTTTTTTGACAAAGCGGCGGCATGCAGTTTAGACAAAAAAGGAGTGTACGCGAGTGAAAAATATCCTACTGGTCATCGACTATCAAAACGACTTTGTTGACGGCGCGCTTGGTTTTTCCCAAGCGGCGGAATTGGAGACAGCGATCGTCGCTAAGATTGAACACTATAAACGAAACGGCGACCCGGTTGCCTTTACCTTTGACACGCATCAACCGGATTATTTGGCGACCCAGGAGGGTAAAAAGCTGCCGGTGATCCATTGCTTGAAGGAGTCGCCGGGCTGGTGGCTGTACGGTCAGGTTGCTTCCCTTTGCTCTGCCGGCGATCTGCGTTTTGAAAAAGGCGCTTTCGGATCAATGGAACTGGCGGCGTATCTGCGCGGGGAGGGCTTCGAGCGGGTGGAACTGGTCGGCGTGGTTTCCCATATTTGCGTCCTGTCCAATGCCGTGCTGGCTAAGGCGGCTCTACCGGAGGCGGAGATTGTCATCGACGCCGCCTGCACCGCCAGTTTTGACGAACGGTTGCATCTGGCCGCCCTTGACGTGATGGCCGGTTTGCAGATGAGTGTGGTTAACCGCTGATGCCGCAGAGATAAGTTTGATAAAAGCTGATAAAATGACTCAAGAGAACCGTCCCCTTGAGTCACATATAAAATATAACAACATTTTTGGGATTAGGCGTTCTTGATGTACATGATGGCCGACAAAATGTTTTTGTGCTTTTTAGCGCATAAAAGAAAACTCCATCGTATGTTTTGTCACAATCTTTGATTGCTTTCCATTGAATCTCGGTCATTCCTACACTCCTACCTGCATCCTTTACGTTTTTATGGAAAAACAAAATAATAAAAAACATGATGTAAAGATTGTTTTATGCAACTTTCTGTATCTTTCATAAAATGATAGCAGGTTGAGTGTAATTTGTTATTCAAAGTACCCTGGATCGAATTAGAAGTCAATAAGGTGAAAAAAATAGTTCGTTTTCCTACAAAACCAGCGGGATGTTCAGGCTTGACTTTTTAAAAAACAGGACTTATTTGATGATGATTCATTAATTTGTGCAAGAAACAAGTATAATGACATTTTTTTAATATAATGTATAAAAAGTGATAAAAGCATCATATTTTTGACAATAATCACCTTTAATGATACTATATACCCAATAATCATTTATATTGATAGTTATTAAAAATGCATGAAATTAGTATAAATGTTTCTATTAGGACAATTTCATATACAAAACGTTATAAGTGTCGTCAACATTTAATGTTGACGATGAGAGGAAAACGGGTGAGAATCCCGTGCTGTCCCGCAGCTGTAAATAGGGAGCCTGCTTCGAACAAGCGTCACTGAAGGAAACTTTGGGAAGACGGAAGTGAAGGTGATGATCTATGAGCCAGAAAGCCTGCTTATAATAAGATTCATTGTTGACTTACGCGTGATAAGGAGATGGATATGTGGGTGCAGTCTGGGCTGTTATTTGATTTTAACTTTTGGCCGCAGTGTGCTTCAATAGGCAGCTTGCCTAAATCCGCATAGAATCCGTTCTTTTTGTTAAGAAGACGGTTCTATGCGGATTTTTTATTTTATCCGATGGCTAACCCGCTCTAATACTTCCGCCTCCATAGGCGGTGAGTACAGAGCGGCTAAGTCCCTGGATAACGTCGACTAAGATTCAGCTGGAGTTTAAAACTCCAGCTGAATCAAGTCTAGTTTATAGAAAGGAGAGGGTGATTTGAAGGGAAAAGAGCTCTTACATCGCTTACTGCAGATGATTATTACTCTTTTCGGTGTGAGTCTGCTGACATTTTCGTTGATGTATCTGTCACCGGGAGATCCGGTGGAGATGCTGCTGGAGGTAGCTGACACCATTGTTTCAGAGGAAACGATTGCCGAGACGCGGGCGCAGCTGGGGTTGGATCAGCCGTTTCATGTACAGTATCTCCGCTGGCTTGCAGGTGTCTTACAGGGAGACATGGGCATGTCTTATTCGGCAAAAATGCCGGTAGCTGACCGTCTCTGGCAAAGTTTGCCGGGAACTATGGTGCTCGCTGCCTCGGCGACGGTGATGATGCTTCTGATCTCGGTGCCGTGTGGGATACTGTCGGCGATATACAGAAATCGTGCTGTTGATTATCTTATTCGCGGCATTTCGTTTTTGGGCGTATCCATGCCGAGTTTTTGGGTAGGACTCATCTTGTTGTATGTTTTGGGGCTGAAGCTGAGATTGTTCCCGATAGCGGGCGGCGAGGTATCGTTCGACCGGATGGTGCTGCCCTCGTTGACGCTGGCCATCGCGATGGCCGCTAAATATACTCGGCAGGTGCGTACAGCGGTTTTAGAGGAACTGGGACAGGATTATATCATTGGCGCACGGATACGGGGCTTTCCCATGCGGAAGATTCTCTGGCAGCATGTGCTGCCGAACGCGTGTCTGCCGCTGATTACGCTCTTGGGTCTGTCAATTGGCTGGCTTCTGGGCGGCGTGGCTGTCATCGAGATGGTCTTTTCCTGGCCGGGGCTTGGCAAAATGGCCGTACATGCCATTGAGATGCGCGATTATCCTCTGGTACAGGGCTTTGTCCTCTGGATTGCTGTTTTGTATATGGTGATCAATCTGCTGGTCGATATTTCCTATACTTATCTTGACCCGCGGCTGAAGAAAGGGGGATGCTGAGTGGTGCTTTGGACAAAGGACAAATTCTTGTTCTGGCTGTATTCATTTTTTGTCCTTTTGATTATCGGCTTTGCCCTTTTTGCACCCTGGCTGGCTCCTTACGATCCGTATGATGCGGTGATGCGTCAGTCCCTGCAGGCCCCGTCCGAAGAGCACCTGTTTGGGACGGACAAGCTGGGGCGGGACTGTTTGTCCCGCATTATTTATGGGGCGCGCACCTCTCTGATGATGACGCTGTCACTGGTTGCCGTTATTACGGTGGTGGGAACTTTTATCGGCGTGCTGGCAGGTTACATGGGCGGCAAGGTGGATACCGTACTGATGCGCATTGTCGATATGATGCTGGCCTTTCCGGGTATCGTGCTGGCGATTGCCATTGCCGGTATGCTGGGCGGCAATATTATCAATGCAATCTTGGCACTGGCGGCGGTGAGCTGGACCAAATACGCGCGTTTGGGGCGTAGTCTGACACTTAAGCTGCGCGAGCGTGATTTTATCGCCGCGGCCGTAACAAGTGGGACAAAACCGCTGCAGATTTTATGGCGCCATATTTTGCCTAATATCCTGCCGACGATTGTTGTAACGGCCGCGATGGACATCGGTACAATGATCATGGAATTGGCGGGGTTGTCCTTTTTGGGCTTTGGCGCGCAGCCGCCGACGCCGGAATGGGGGCTTATGCTTAATGAGGGAAGACAACATATCCAGACAGCTCCCTGGCTGATGCTTTATCCGGGGATGGCAATCCTGATTGTAGTAGCGATTTTTAACCTATGGGGAGACAGCCTGCGCGATATCCTGGACCCGCAGCGGGCCAATTGACTAAAACACAGATGGGGAAGGATGAGATTTCTTGAAAAGATTAGGAAAGTTAACCTGGGTACTTATGATACTCTGCCTGGCGGCGGTCTTTATAGCAGGCTGCGGCAGCAGTGGTAAAAAGGAAGCCGACACAACGACACTGAAAATTGGTGTAACCAATTTTGCCGATTCACTGGAACCAACGGAAAATTATTTTGGCTGGGTTGTCATGCGTTATGGCATCGGGGAAAGCCTGGTGAAATTTGATGAAAAGATGAATGTACAGCCGTGGCTGGCTGAAAGCTGGCAGATCAGCGCCGACCACATGACCTGGACCTTTAAAATCAGAGACGGGGTGAAATTCTCGAACGGCAAACCGCTGGATGCGGCTGCTGTTAAGGCATCTCTGGAAAGGGCCTTTGCCAAGAATAAACGGGCGGTAACGTTTTTTAAGTATAAGGAAATGAAGGCTGACGGCCAACTACTTACGATCCACACAGAAAAAACGGAGCCCAATATGCCGGGATTTTTAGCCGATCCGCTCTTTTTAATTGTGGATGTATCGGCTGAGCCGGCCCGTAATTTTGCCAAGGAAGGACCGATTGGCACCGGGCCGTATATGTGCAAGACTTTCGTCAAGGATAAAGCAGTTTTGGTGAAAAACCCCTATTATTGGGACGGCGTAGTGCCTTATGAAACTGTTGAAATCCCCTCCATAGATGATCCGAATACACGGGCAATGGCTCTGCAGTCCGGTGAGGTAGATATGGCGGTCAATATTGCGGCAGGTGACATTGGTCTTTTTAACGATAAGGCAAAATTCCATGTCGACAGAATTGCCTCGCTGCGCACCGTATTGGCCCGGATTAATCAAAAAGGCGTTTTGGGTGATCCGAAGGTTCGTGCGGCATTTATCAGTGCCTGCGACCGAAAGGTGTATAATGAGGTTATTCTGAAGGGCACCTTTATTGAAGGCAAGGCGCCTGTACCGCCGTCGATGGATTATGGTTTCGATCAGCTCAAGGATCCGAACAGCTTTAATATCGAACGCGCCAAACAACTTTTGGCCGAAGCCGGCTGGAAGGATGCTGACGGCGACGGTATCCTGGAGAAAGATGGCAAGAAGCTTAC
>JAQSXM010000328.1 GCA_029256645.1 Sporomusa sp.
CAATAGTTGGTTGATCAGTAAGCAAGCTGAAGGCCGGGCAGTAGTAAGTCTGCCCCGGCCTTTTTTATTTGAGTGCTGCTGTCACCGGTTAAAATGAATGTATTCATACCGTAATTATGTGCTGCAGCTTAAGGGATTGCATTTGCCTGACTGGGAGGGGCGCAGTGACAATAAAATCTTTGTATATATCAGACTTAGACGGGACATTGCTTACCAGCCATAAAGAGATCAGCGAGAATACCAAGCAAACACTGAATTCTCTTATTGCCAGTGGTGGATTTTTTTCTGTTGCAACAGCACGGACAGCAGTATCAGCCCAAAAGATACTGTCAGGTGTTCAGATTAATACACCTGTTGTCTTGATGAACGGAGCAGTAATCTATGATATGTTGGACGGTACATACATCAAGACAGAAACGATACCGGCAGCAGCGGCGTATACCATTGTCGAAATTATAGAGAAACATAAAATTACCGGCTTTATGTATTCGGTTTTTGCTAATCGGCTGCAGATATATTATGAGAGTTTGAATACAGCGGACCTAAAGGCTTATCATAATGAGCGGGTGACGAAATACGCTAAATCCTTTGAACAGATTGCCGGTTTTTCTGATAAAATCAAGGATAACAAGGTGATCTATTTTGCCTTTATGGGGCAAAAAGAGCGATTATCGGAATTATTGCCTGATTTGAAAAAGCTGCAGGGTATTGACATGGTGCTTTCCCATGATGTTTACACCGAGAACCTGTGGTATTTGGAGGTATACAGCGCCAACGCTTCCAAGTACAATGCAGTAAACTTTATCCGTAACTATTGCAGTTTTGACCGGATCATAGGCTTTGGTGACAATGTTAATGATATCCCTCTACTAAAAGCATGTGATGAATTTTATGCGGTAGCAAATGCAGTTTACGAGTTAAAGGAGCAAGCAACCGGGATCATTGCCGATAATAATTCAGACGGTGTTGCACGGTTTATTGTTGCCAGAAGAGAGTTCTAATCCCACATTGTATCGATAGCTGACTTAAAAAAATGAGAGGCTAGCAGCATGTCTTATTGCTGTTAGCCTCTTTTATCCATTTACAGATCTTTAAGTTCGTAGAATATTCTTTAGGAGTGAATGATATGTCCAAACAACGCTATTTTTTCACATCAGAGTCGGTTACGGAAGGTCATCCCGATAAGTTAGCCGATCAAATCTCCGATGGGGTTGTTGACGCCATCCTGGCTCAGGATTCCCAAGCCAGGGTAGCCTGCGAAACAAGTGTTAATACCGGGTTGGTACTATTGACAGGCGAGGTTTCTACGAAGGCGAATGTTAACTTTAGCCAAATTGCCAGAGATACGATTGCCAAAGTGGGTTACACCAAATCAAAATATGGCTTGGATGCCGGTACCGCGGCTGTTCTGGTATCGATTGACCAGCAATCGCCAGATATTGCCCAGGGGGTAAACCAGGCAATCGAAAGCCGCAGTGGCAGTAGTGACGAAAGGTGGGACAAAATTGGCGCAGGTGATCAGGGGATTGTATTTGGCTACGCCTCGAATGAAACTGACGAATACCTGCCGGCGCCTATTGCCTTTGCCCATCGGCTGGCTAAGCGGCTGGCTGCTGTCCGCAAAGAAGGGCTGTTGCCCTATTTAAGGCCTGACGGTAAAACCCAAGTTACGATTGAATACGAAGATTTTATACCGGTGCGGGTTGAAACCATATTGATTTCAGCCCAACATGCACCTGATGTCGGGTTGGAACAAATTGCAACAGACTTAAAAAGGCTGGTTATTGATGAAATAGTCCCCCCGCAGCTATTAGATGACAGAACTAAGTTTCTGGTAAATCCGACCGGACGTTTTGTCATTGGCGGGCCGCAGGGGGATGCCGGCTTGACTGGACGCAAGATTATTGTAGATACTTATGGCGGTTATTCACGGCATGGCGGCGGGGCATTCTCGGGAAAAGATCCTACTAAGGTTGACCGCTCCGGGGCATATGCGGCAAGATATGTTGCCAAAAATATTGTTGCCGCCGGTTTGGCTAAGCGGGCAGAAATTCAGATTGCCTATGCGATTGGGGTTGCCAGACCGATATCTATTTTCGTAGATACTTTTGGTACCGGGAGATTGAGCAACCGTGAATTACTGGATGTTATCAACCAGAACTTCGACTTAAGGCCGGCAGCAATTATTGAGCAGTTGGATCTCAGGCGGCCAATTTATCAACAGGTTGCCGCCTATGGGCATTTTGGCCGTACCGACATAGATGTGCCCTGGGAACGGACTGATAAAGCATTTGAGTTATTGAACAGTACCCGTACGCACCGGCGAATTAGTGGAGAATACTGATTGCAGATAAGTTAGCGGTTGTATTCCCTGACTCCGGAGCGCAGCCTTTTGGCGTACAGCATATGAAAAGGTTAAAGGGTGGAGCGAATAAACATGCCTAAATTTAGCATTACACCAAACCTTTGGAGGTCTACATGGAGTTTTGGGATATTTTAGACGTAACAGGCAATAAAACAGGCAGAACAATTGGGCGGGGTCAGGCCTTTCAAGCGGGAGAATATCATTTGGTAGTACACGTTCATATTATCAATAAACAAGGTGAATTTCTTATTCAAAAGCGTTCACTGACAAAGGCTGTACTGCCTGGCGTATGGGATATAACCAGCGGGGCTGTATTATCCGGCGAGGACAGCCTGGCAGGGGCTATTCGTGAAACCGAAGAAGAACTGGGAATTAGCCTCTGTCCTGAAAAATTTTTAATGATAACAAGACTCAAAAGAAAAAATAACTTTGTTGATATATGGGCGGCTTTTAGCGATGTTTCTCTGGATGATGTGGTCATGCAGGTTGGGGAGGTTGACGAGGTTAAATTTGTGAATGCCGACGACATGATGAACATCATTTTTTCACCGGAGTACCCGAAATACTGGGAGTATATATACAAACAAGCGATGCTTGAGTTTCTAAGAAATATCAATTTACCACATATGCAGTAAAGCCTCTAGCGTAACAAAGGAGTGCTGGTCGATGGGCAGTCTGGGACGCGGCAGGGTCAGGGAGACTATTTATTATCTTTAAGTAGAAACTGCTATTGACAGGATATTCCAAATATAATAGAATTTAATTAGATTTGCGGGCAACTGACTGGTTAATAGCTAGAGGCTGCATTCCATGATTGTGGAATGCAGCCTCTAGGTTTATCTGTTTTAATTATCGTTCGCATAATTATTTCTAAAGACTATACAGAGCAAAAATCTAAACCGGCGGTTACTACGGTAATAGAGGCTAGATATTTATGGAAGATACAATTGATGAGCATAAAGGAGAAACCAGTGTGCTGTATCAAAATATAATGAGTGAAAATATTACATTGAAATCACTTCAAAAGTATATTAAAGAAAAAGACTATAAGCCTGAGCTAAAACAGGGCTATTTTCTTAAGCTTATTGAGGAAGTAGGAGAACTCTCTGAAGTAATTCGCAAAGATAAGCGTATGGATGAGTCAGAAAGCATCAAAGGTACGATAGATGAAGAATTATATGATGTACTTTATTATGTCCTGGCATTGGCAAATATGTATAAAGTTGATTTAGAGAAGTCGTTCCGTTTAAAAGAAGATATAAACAATCAAAGATATAAGCGTTAAGTTTATTAAGTCATTTCTAAAGTATATTGAAACTGACTTACAGTAGGCAATACCTAAGGCAATTTCGCCAAATGCCAGGGCTTGTTCACAAAAAAAAATTAATATAGTTTTTTCCATTATCTAACTGGTTGATTGGTAAGCGAGGCTGAAGGCCAGAAAATACTCCGGTTGTGGAGTATTTTCCGGCCTTTTTCTTTTTGGTCAAGGTGCCCTGAAAGAGGGTTATTGACTTGGATCAGTTGAATACATGAGAAAGGATATGATCGAATGAACACAGATATCTTGTGGAAAACCCAGTATTCGCGGCGTAGATTTCTGAAGCTGGGCGCAGCAACCTTTGGCTTTACTGCAGCAAGCGGGTTGTTTGAACTGGATAGCTTTGGTTCCTGGGCAAGTGCCCAGGAGCCAGTGGCTCTGGAAAGGATTGTACGTACATCGGGATCACATAACTGCGGCGGACGGTGTGTACTGCAGGCGCACGTCCGGGACAACCGTGTTGTGCGGATTACAACAGAGGATGATATTCCTGATACCGATAAGACGCCGCAGCTGCGCGGTTGTTTGCGTTGTCGTTCCTACCGGGATCGTCTCTATCATCCTGAGCGTCTGAAGTATCCGATGAAACGGGTGGGCAAGCGCGGTGAAGGCAAGTTTGAACAGATAACGTGGGATGAGGCGCTGGATACCATTGCCAGCCAGACCAAGCGAATTATGGCACAATACGGACCAGATGCCATTTATATGCAATATGCCACCGGCAATGCCGGCAGAGTCTCCGAGCGGGTATGGATGAGCCGGTTAT
>JAQSXM010000329.1 GCA_029256645.1 Sporomusa sp.
GTTGTCGCTCAAGAATCTGGTTGAAAGGCCAGGCAATGGCGAATTGATTGTTTAGAATAAAAAATAGTAAAATGTGCAAAAATAAATGAAGAAAAAAGATGTGGGAGACTTGCTATGAGTAATCAAACAATTTTATGGGGTATGCTAATTTTGCCCTGGTTAACGCTTCTTTTCATGCCTAAGGAAGATATTAAACGGTGGATGCCAGCAGCCTTGTTTGTGGTAGTGTCGAATACTCTGATCATTGAGGTAGGAATTGCATGGCAAATATTTGAGACACGGGAAAATGTTTATCCGCTTAGCGAGATGATTAGTTATGTTTATGGGGCATTACCTGTAGGATCAATGTGGATACTTAAATATACTTATGGGCGGTTTTGGTTGTATGCAGCTATTCAGACCATAGGGAGTTTCGTATTGATCCTTTTGGTACAGCCATTGCTGCACCGGCGAGGAATATTCATATGGATTGATGAAACCGATCTTGCGGGAATCGGGGCATTTATGACAACGGTCGTACATTTTATTGCCGTATATCTCTATCAAATGTGGCAGGAAGGTATATTTCTCCGGTCTGAAATACCAAGTTTTTCAGCAAATGTACACCCGGCGTTAGCTAAGCCATTGCCCAAAGAGCGGGGAGATAAAAATGATAACGAATAAATTTATACTGAAATAATAAGAGCCTTCGGGCTCTTTTCTTATGCCTAACCCTGTATTAAAACGTCGGCCATTTTACTTGCTATACTTTTCTGTTATCTGTTTTGTGGTAACACTCAAACCAGCTCTCACATATTATGTAATGTAGTAAGTTGAAAGGAGGTTTAAGAGTGTCAGATTGCGATTGTAAGCATAAACACCATCACTGCTGTCCTAAATGTCATCACGAATTTCATCATAAGTGCCCGAAATGCCACCATGAATGCGAGATCGATTGCCATAAGTGTCATAAGTGTGACCACCATTTCGACCACGATTGCGAGTGCCCTAAATGTCATCACTGGTTTGAAGATTAAGCGTAAAAGTCATTTCGAATTTAAATGCCCCAGTAGTCGCTTTTCTATGCCCATTCATCCGGTCTGACCGTATGCGTCACCTAATGTGAGCCGTTCCCACGCGGGGCGGCTCTTTAATTTTGCTTAATTAATAGCCTGATTAAGCAAAGCAATAAATTTTTACAAACTTATTATTAACGATGACACGGTTCAAGCTTTTTCGACATTAGCGATATGATAAAATGTTAAAGGTTTTTGTCAAAAGGAGATGAATTGGAAGTTGAAACAGGTTGTAAGACTAATAATAAAGATCGAGGAGATACGGGAAAAGTTGCATTACGTATCATCTTGTCATGGATATACCGATCCAGCGGTCGTGTCGCTTAGTCAGGAACTCGACGAACTATTGAATCAGCATCGTAGAGTATGTTCAACTAAATAATCTGAGCCTTCGGGCGATTCCTTTTTGCCTAAACCGCCTGGCCGCATGTGCCAGCGGAAACTAGTGTATTTGTTAATCCAAAAAAGAGCTAATCTCACCAGGCGCCTCCATCCGGGGCGCTTTTCTATATCTGCTTTATGGTAACACTCAAATCAGCAATTGCATATTATGTAATGTAGTAAGTTGAAAGGAGGTTTGAGAATGTCAGATTGCTGTTGTGAGCATAAACACCATCACTGCTGTCCTAAATGTCATCACGAAATTCATCATAAGTGCCCGAAATGCCACCATGAATGTGATACTGACTGTGATAAGTGTCATAAGTGTGACCACCATTTCGACCACGATTGCGACCACGATTGCGAGTGCCCTAAATGTCACTACAGCTTTAAATTTAAAATTTAAATTTCATTCCGGTCGAAGCGCTCTCACCGGGGCGCTTTTCTTATGCCTAAACATGGAAGTGACGACTTTGTTGACTTTTTATGTTTGTAGCATAAGAAACTCGAAAGGTTGCCCCGGGCTTCGGCTGGGTCTTTTATTTTCCGGACTATAATCCTATATACCAAATTAATTTAGTAATCGATATATAGGTAAGGGCAGGCCTAAAGGAGTGTTGCGGGTGTTTTTTGTTTATGAATTAGCCAAAAATCAAATCGTAATTAAGCGTCGGCGCCGGCCAACATGGATAACCTTGCCGATTTTGGTATTGGTATTGTATCTGTGTTTTCATGTATTATGAGGATACTGTGGCCCCGGCTTCGGCTGGGGAATTTGGACCAAATTGGGCTAAGCGGAAGACTAAATGGGTGGTATCTCCTGATTTCATACATTAGCGGTGATATTCCACCTAAAGCACTATGCCGCCTACGGATATTATAATAATCAAACCACTTTCGTAAGCCTGAAGCAGCCTGCTCAACGTAGCAAAAGCTCGCTTGTAGATATATTCTGCTTTAAGTATTCGATAGAAAGATTCCATTGGCGCATTATCATAAGGATTGCCCCTTTACGACTCATGCTGTCCAACAGGTTGTATTCTTTAAGGAGATATTTATAGGCATTGGCATTATATTGACTGCCTCTGGTCAATTGCATCGGTAGGAAAAAAGCTGTACGTCTTCCGGCGTACAGCTTTTTGTGGGATGTCAACAGCGATTATCGAGTGTTGCGGCACTGACTTTGGTTTAAACCGAGTTTTGGGTGTGCCTGAAGACAGCCTATAAATATGTTTTTTAACGGGATATATTCCATAGCCAGTAAATCAGTGTACCTGCGATGACCACCCAGATCGTGTCCAGCTTGGAAAAACGCAGCGCTCCGAAAGTGGCAATAGCCAAAAAGGCGGCTGGTATATTTACCAAAGCATGGCGGCCCAGTTCCGCGGCAACAACTACCATCATGCCAGTGAAAGCGGCAGCAACGCCTTTCATAGCTGATTTTACCCATACGTTGTGGCGGAGTTTTTGATGGATTTCAGCGGAGACTGTGACGAGAAGCAAAGACGGTAGAAAGATGCCCAGCGTTGCAGCAATCGCGCCGCTGACGGCGGCGACTTTGTAACCGACAAAGGCAGCGGTGATTAAAACCGGTCCGGGCGTAACCTGCCCCAAAGCAATGCCCACGATAAATTCTTCCAGCGTCAGCCAGTAATAGCGGGTTACTACTTCCTGCTGGATAAAAGGTATCATGGAAAAGCCGCCGCCAAACAACAAGGCTCCCATACGGAAAAACACCCAGCCCAGTTTGAGAAGGAGCGGCTGCCAGGAAGCGGCATAGGCGATTGCTCCCAGCAACGCAGCTAAGATGAGAACCTGTTTTACGGGAAAAACTACGACATCACCGGCTGCAGAGGATTGCGCTCCGTTGACAGTGATGGGAGCTGGGTTTTGTGTATTTAGACGATACAGGGCAATACCGGATACTGCAGCCAGAAACAGCAGCAAAAATATATTCGGGTATACCAGCGTGAGGCCGATGGCCGCCGCCGCGATAACAATACCTTTTATATCGGTTACGGCGGATTTACCGATTTCCAGGACGGCGTGCGCCACGAGACCGACCACAATGACGGCCAGGCATTGAAACAGCAGGCGTAATTGTGGTTGAGAGCCATAGAAAAAATAAATATGGGATAACAGCAACATAATCGTAAATGGAGGCAGCAGAACGGCGAAGAAGCTGGCCAAAGCGCCGGCTATTCCCCGTATTTTGTACCCAACATAGACGGTGAGGGATACGTAGGTTGCACCCGGGAGGAACTGAGCCAGTGCTAAGCCGTTGATAAAAGTTTCTTCGCTAATCCATTTACGGTTCTTTACTAGGTGCTTTTTTGTTTCAGCAGCCAGCGTCGGACCAAACCCGGTTAGGCCAACTTTGAGATACACAATAAACAATTGCCATAGGGAAGGGGCATAGCGCGGCAGGGCAGGGGCTGGTGCAATGGTTTTCAACCGCAATCATCTCCTTGACAGAAGCCATTGACAATTCGCGGGGTGGCAGGGAAAAGGCTCATCAATCCCCTGACGAAGATGATGAGCCTTCAATGTTTTTTGATCAGCTATCTGTTAAGGAGTAGCGTAGCAAAAAAACGTTGGTTTGTCAATGGGATAGTCGTTTGCGGAGAGGTTCGGCTGGTTGCAGGGGCCCGCTCCGCGTTCCTGCGGGTGGCGCTGCAGCCGCTGCCGCATCTTCCGCCTGCCGTCCTCGGACCGCTCCGCTCAGTGCCTTGCAGAACGGATATTGCTCTATTTCCGGCCGACCCAGCCGGACGTCCTGCCGACCGCCGGGAACGAAAACAAAGCACGAAGCCCGGAGAACGGCGGCAACCAACCGCTCCACGGGGCCAACCCCTGACCCCCTCCCGGAAAATAAGCGGGAGGGGGAAAGCCGGCGCTGCCACGCTGTTTGTTTATCAGGGGAGATGATCTGGGTTAGTTTTCATATTACACATCAAACCGCTGGAGAGGAGAGGGAGGATGTAGCTTGATGGGCCGGATGAGATT
>JAQSXM010000330.1 GCA_029256645.1 Sporomusa sp.
CCTGGCGGAGAGCAGCACATCAAGGCCGGCGCCACTGCCCAGGTCGAGTACTGTTTCTCCGGCATGCAGCGTTGCCAGGGCGGTGGGATTGCCGCAGCCGAAGGAGGATGCCACCAGGTCCGCGGGCAGTCCGTCTAGTTCACCTGTTTGGTAGAGGTTGTCGGTCACCGGGTTACAGGAGCAGTTACTGCAGCAGCAGCTCTGGCCCTCAGTAATCGCGGCCGCATATTTTTTTCGTACTTGTTCACGAATGGCTTCCATCGGTTGCCTCCTTATAGGGGATGCTTCTCCGGTTAGCACCAGCGGCCGGCGGGAATGGTCTCAAGCAGGATCTCCAGGCTTTCCAGAACCTGACTGCGTTTGTCGGCCGGCAGAGCCTGAAAAAGCGTTTCATAGAACTGGGTCATGCTGGCTTCGATTTGATCAAAGAGCTGGCGGCCCGCATCAGTCAGCATGATGGTGACAGCCCGCCGGTTGTCGGGGGCGGTCGTGCGGCTGACCAGGCCGTCGGTCACGAGAATCTCAATGTTGCGGCTCATGGTGCTCTTATCCACGCCCAGGCGTTCGGACAGGGTATTGAGAGATGCTGCACCAGCCCAGCCGATTTCCGTTAGGAGGTGGCATTGGGTCAGAGTGATGCCGCAGCAGCTTGCCTCGTTCTTGGTCATGAGCTCCATCTTGCGGGCTAAGAGACGCATATCGTGACGCAGGGTTTTAATTTGCGATGTGTTGGTCATGGTGAGTTCACCTCCTTGCTTATATTGTATGCCGCAATGGTTGTACTATGCAATACAAAATTTTGTCAGAGCGGAATTTTTTTTGTGAGGGGTAGCGGGCGCAGGGATGCATCGCAGGAAATGCCAGGCGGTCAGCGACCCGGCGGCGGGTCAGCCGACCACCGGGAACCGGCTCCTGTAACCGACCGCGGCGATTACTGGTCGCGGGTTGTTGTCGTCGGCTGGTGTGACTGATGCCTGGACGGGAGGCAGCCTGCCCCGCCGCTATTTTTTTGACAACAGGGTCCCGGTCATTAAGGGGTCGGAAAAATGTGTGAGGCCGTTGCTTGACAGATATGAGCGAATTTGAATATAATCATATTGTGAGGATAAAGGACGCAAACAAAAGAGTCATGAGGTGGTTGCAATGAATATTGTTGAAGTAGTGAAGGCTCTGGGTGATGTGACCAGGCTGCGAATTTTGAACCTGCTAAACAAGGAAACGCTGTGCGTCTGTGATTTGGAAGAGGTGCTGAAAATCAGCCAGTCCAACGCCTCGAGGCATCTGACCAAGCTCCGCCATGCCCGCCTGATTACCGGGGAAAAGCAGGCCCAATGGGTGTATTACCGGGTGGATGAAGCCAGCCTGGAGCGATATCCCTTTGTGCGTGAACTTTTAGCCGGAGAACTGATGAAAGAGCCAGCCTGCCAAAAGGATGAGGTCCGGCTGAAAAAATATCGCGAGCAAGGCGGCAGCTGTGTGCGGACGGTGCGCATTAAAGACGAGTAAAAAAATTTTTAAGCAGTACATGAGTAAAATTGAATATGATCATATACTGTTAGTGTGGGGAGGCCGTTATTTTCACAGGTAATCATGGTTACTCGGCTATTGAGTTTAATAGGATCAGGGACAACAGGCTGGTTTGAATCAATCTGACGAAAGACCCGGAGTGAAAAATTGCGGCAGGTGCAGCCTGGTAATATTGATGAAATGAAAAAGAGATTTGCCGGTGCGGCACTGATCGAAGTTTCACATGATGCAACAAAGAGAAAACTCGAAAAACGAAAGGAGAAGTACTAAAATGACAAATGCTACAAAACAATTATCTTTCCTCGACAGATTTTTAACCCTGTGGATTTTTTTGGCCATGGCTATCGGAGTCGGCGGCGGTTATTTCTTTCCAGGAGTAGCGGCATGGTTAGACGCATTTTCCATTGGTACAACATCAATTCCGATTGCGGTGGGCTTAATTGTCATGATGTACCCGCCTTTGGCTAAAGTAAAATATGAGGAACTGGGAAAAGTTTTTAGCAACGGCAAAGTGGTCGTGCTGTCGTTAGTTCAAAACTGGATAATCGGGCCGGTACTCATGTTTGCTCTGGCGATCCTCTTTTTACCTGATAAGCCGGATTATATGGTTGGTTTAATCCTAATCGGACTGGCGCGTTGTATCGCTATGGTCATCATCTGGAATTCTCTGGCCGATGGCGACAATGAATATGCGGCAGCATTGGTGGCGCTAAATTCTATTTTCCAGCTCGTATTATATTCGGTTTTTGCCTATTTTTTCATTACCGTACTCCCCGGTTGGATTGGATTTACGGGGATGCAAATCCATGTATCCATGCAGGATGTGGCGATGAGCGTGGCGATCTATCTGGGAATTCCGTTTGTGGCCGGATATTTGACACGGCGCTTTTTACTGCCGGCTAAAGGCCGTGAATGGTATGAAAATACGTTTATACCCAAGATTAGTCCCTTGGCGTTGATCGCGCTGCTGTTTACGATTGTCGTGATGTTTTCGCTGAAGGGTACCTATATTGTGAAGCTGCCCATGGATGTTGTGCGCATTGCCATTCCTTTGATTATTTATTTTGCCGTTATGTTCCTGGTTTCATTTTTCATCAGTTGGCGTATGGGAGTTAATTATGAGCAAACAACGACATTGTCATTTACGGCAGCAAGCAATAATTTTGAACTGGCGATTGCGGTAGCGGTAGCTATTTTCGGTATAAATTCCGGTCAGGCATTTGCTGCAGTTATCGGACCGCTGATTGAAGTACCCGTGATGATTGGGTTGGTTAATGTTGCGCTGCGCTTTCGGAAATATTTTACAAATCATAGTCAATTAAAAGAAAACGGATAAAAGCTGTTTCTATTTACTGCGTTCGATAGTAAAGAGATCTCATTTTCAATTGCACTAGAACATTTCTTTTAGATTAAAAATGATGATGATAAGTTAAAAGAACTCTTTTAGCCGCTACTTTGTGTTATAAACCTGGTGATAAATGATTACACTAGGTTTGAGTAGATTTATTTTTTTCTGCTTACGTTTCATGTTGAGTGCGCAGTTCTGCTGCAAAGAAAACACAGCCTTTGAAGCCAGGCGTTGCCTGGATTTATCGGCTATGAGAAGAAATGGTATCTGTTCCGGGGACATGGTTAGAAAACAGCTCAGGATTCGGATGTAGTGATGATAGAACGTATTAAGTTTTAGTAAAATCCCATCCCATGATATGCACTGATGCCAGCCAATCAAAATAACATTCTCGTTTGCATTATCTGAGCAAACGTAAATCCTTGATTGGATATTCTGGGTTAGGATTGGATAGTAGTAAGCTCTTAATAGCGTTTTATTTACCCTGTTTACCCTGCTTTTCAGTCTGAATACACCTACTGGCAACTTGAAAAAGATTGATTATTCAAAAATGGAGGTTATTATAATGAGACTTAAAGGGAAAGTTGCAGTAATAACAGGGGCTGCTTCTGGAATGGGTAAGGCAATAGCAATTTTATATGCTGAAGAAGGAGCCAAAGTGGTTGTGTCTGATCTAAATATCGATGCAGCAAAGGCGACTGTAGCTGAGATTGAATCAAGCGGCGGGATTGCCACTGCTCTACAAGTCAACGTTGCAAAAGAGGCAGATATTCAGAATTTAATTAATACCGCTGTTAATACCTATGGAACATTAAATATTTTAGTTAACAATGCCGGTATTATGGATGATTTTATTCCAGCGGCAGATTTAACTGATGAGTTATGGGAACGGGTTTTTGCAATCAATGCAACTGGACCAATGCGTGCCATAAGAAAGGCGCTTCCTGTATTTACCGAACAAGGAAGCGGCGTTATCGTAAACATTGCTTCGACAGCAGGTGTAATGGGATCAAGGGGAGGTGCCGCATATACAGCGTCAAAACATGCAGTTATAGGATTAACGAAGAACGTAGGCTTCCAATATGCAACATTAGGAGTTCGTTGTAATGCAATTGCCCCTGGCGCTGTAAAGACAAATATTAATAAGGCGATGGGTAAACCGCATGAATTTGGTGTGGGAAAAGCAATGGCGGGGATGAATTTAAATCCAAGGATCGGTGAACCGGAAGAAATTGCTAAAGTTGCTTTATTCCTTGCTTCAGATGATGCTAGTTTTGTTAACGGTGCAGTAATTGTAGCCGATGCAGGCTGGACCGTTTATTAAATAATATCTTTTGCACCACTCTCATTTCAAGTGAAAACTGTAAAATGCATTAGAGGCTTCTAATTTTATTACAATAAAAGCTTCAGTATTTATACGATACTGAGGCTTTTATTTTTGCGAAAACTGCCTGCGAGCACAAACGAGGTATTCGTGCAATAGCAGCGGACATTCCGACAGAGTGATAATTTAGCTGCTGCTATCTATGTTTCAGCGGATTATACCCGGATGCCACACATGATTAATATCCGAAATGGGGTAGTCGGTTAGCTCCACCTTGGGCATAATATCTGCGGAAAGCCCATACATTACCCGATCAAAACCGCAGATACTAAATCTGTAAGGAGAGGTGTTTAAACTGAAAAAAATAAAAATGCCAAACAGGCCCGCTATGCCTTTTCCGACTATACTCGTAGGCGCGGATGTTAACGGCAGACCCAATTATTGCACAGTTGGTGCTTGCGGGGTAGTGAATTTGGAGCCGATGTTGTATGTTTCTTTGAAAGAAACGCATTATACAACCACCGGTATTAAGGCGAGCGGATTTTTCAGCGTCAATCTGCCCTCGCCGGACTTGGCTGAGAAAACTGATTTCTGTGGCGTGGTATCAGGGAAAACAACGGATAAATCCGAATTATTTACCCCGTTTTACGATGAGTCAGGCAGAGCGCCGATGATACACGAGTGCCCAATCAATATGCTTTGTAAGGTAACCCAAACGATTACATTATCAGGGTTTGCGATGTTTTTGGGCGAAATAGTGGCCGTTTATGCAGATGAAAAAGGCTTAACAGATGGGCAGATCGATCCTGTAAAAATAAACCCGATGGTCATGATGTACCCCTCATATTTTGAATTAGGCAAG
>JAQSXM010000331.1 GCA_029256645.1 Sporomusa sp.
GTAGCATAGTCCACCGCTTTACCAACCGCGGTTATGAATGGGATGATTTATTCCAGATAGGCTGTATCGGACTTTTAAAAGCTATTGAACGTTTTGACCTCACTTTTAGCGTTAAGTTCTCCACTTATGCAGTTCCTATGATTATCGGCGAGATTCGACGTTTTATTCGAGACGACAATCCTATTAAGGTTAGCCGTCCGTTAAAAGAACTAGCTTATCGTGTCCATAAAACACAGGAAAAGCTGCAAGGGGATTTAGGTAGAGAACCAACAATCGGCGAGATTGCTAAAGAATTGTCGCTAGCACCACAGGAAATTGTTTCTGCGCTTGAAGCCGTTCAACCTCAGGTATCAATATATGAGCAGGCATTTCAGGGCAGTGATGGCGGCGATACAATTCACCTGCTTGACCAGTTGATACATTCAGATGGTCAGGATACAGCCTACTTCGATAAGCTAGCGTTGAAAGAAGTACTTGCTCGGTTACCGGTAAAAGAACGTACCGTGATATATCTACGCTTTTTTAACGATAAGACTCAGGCTGAGATTGCTGCAATAATTGGGCTATCACAAGTACAAGTATCACGAATTGAAAAGCAGGCATTGAAAATTATCAGAGAATTACTACAGACCTCGTAGTGAGGTCTGTTTTTTATTGCAAAAATAAATCTCATTTAGGGCATAATAAATCCTGAGGTGATACGATGAGTAACAGTGTAATCAATAAATTAAAGATTAAAGGAATTATTTACCTATTCTTAGTATTTTTGTTGATGGCAGGTAGCACAGCAGCTTGGCTATACTTTGAAGCTGATCTGCCCAAGAAGGCTCCAATTAAAGCCAAACAGGTTTTTCTTTGGCATAACAATTTAAATAATGTACAAACTATAAATGTAAACAAAACCATAATCGGTAACAGGGGGTAGTAATAATGGTAGTAAAAGTGATTGAACTTGTGGGAACTTCCCGCCACAACTGGACTGACGCTGTAGACAATGCTGTTTTGGAAGCTGCCAAAACTGTTGACGCCATTCTAGGCGTTGAAGTAACTAACTTTACTGCTAACGTAGATAATGGTCACATAGCTGAGTATAAGGCTGATGTAAAAATTGCCTTTCAGGTTCAGCACTAATTAAATAAGGTGTTTACAGAGAGTGCCGCTGGCACTCTTTGTCATTATATGAATTAATCAGTATCGCTATGGTCAAAATATAACCAAACAAATGCTCACGTTCACTTGTCTGATAACCTGTTCGCTGATATTCATCAGGACAATAACGGAGGTGTAGAATGTTTGACAGCAAAGCCAGTCAGGCAGAGCAGCAAAAATTCCAGGAGCAGTTCGAACAGATAAAACCAAAACCACCAATAATAAAAAATGTACTATGGGCATTTTTTGTTGGTGGATTGATTTGTGTGCTAGGACAATTCTTTTTAAATTATTTTGTCAGCATTGGCTTAAGTAAAAAAGAGGCTGCCGGTCCTACCAGCATCTTATTAATATTTTTAAGTGCCCTATTCACCGGCTTAGGTATTTATGATGAATTAGGACGTAGGGCGGGTGCCGGTTCAATTGTACCGATAACCGGCTTTGCTAATTCCATTGTTGCTCCTGCCATGGAGTTTAAAAGAGAAGGCTATGTTTTTGGTATAGGAGCCAAAATGTTTGTTATTGCAGGGCCAGTGTTGGTATATGGTATTTCAACAGCAGTTCTTATCGGTTTTATTTATTGGCTAAAATTATAGAGGAACGAGGATACAAATGAACAAAAAGAGAGGTAAACAAAGTATAGTTTTTACATCTCCACCAATTATAACAAGTGCTGCTAATGTTGTCGGACCGATGGAGGGTGACGGCATCTTAACTGAGTTTTATGATCGAATACTGAAAGATAATCTTGATAATAATTCCACTTGGGAAAAATGCGAATCAAGTATGATGGAATGGGCTTTGAAAACGGCAATATCTAAAGATAACAGTAGTAGTGATGATGTGGATTATGTACTTGCGGGAGATTTACTTAATCAACTAATGAGTACACATTTTGCCATAAGAAACATTGGGCGCCCCTTTCTGGGGATGTATGGCGCTTGCTCAACATTAGCCCAAAGTATGCTAGTAGGTTCTATGCTCATTGATGGCGGTTTTGCAAATAAAATTGCTGTCGCTGTTTCTAGTCACCATGATACTGCGGAGCGGCAATATCGATTTCCTACAGAACTCGGTGTCCAACGACCGCTGGTATCGCAATGGACAGTAACAGGATCTGGTGCGCTTGTAATCTCGGGTAATGGTGATGGTCCGCGGATTACAGCTGCAACGGTGGGGAAAATAGTAGATATGGGTATTAAAGATCCAAATGCTATGGGACCAGCTATGGCTCCGGCAGCGGCTGATACATTATGGTGTCATTTTAATGATACTGGCCGGCAGCCCACCTATTATGACATGATTTATACCGGGGACCTGGGGAGTGTCGGTAAAGCGTTGGTTATCGAATTGTTTAAGGAAAAAGGGGTTGAATTAACATCATTATACGAAGACTGTGGCTGCATGATTTTCAGGAAAGAGCCGTACGCGCATGCTGGCGCTAGCGGTTGCGCCAGTTCGGCTGTGGTATTTTCCGGATACATCTATCGAATGCTAAAACGGCAAAAGTTACGCAAAGTACTGCTTGTAGGTACAGGTAGTTTACATAGTACAACATCTTATCAACAAAAAGAATCTATTCCCTGTATTGCGCACGCAGTGGCAGTGGAACTATAAAGGAGGTAACCCATTTGCAGGCATATATAATGGCTTTTGTCGTCGGTGGCCTGATTTGTGTTATTGGCCAATTACTTATGGATCTTACACCACTCACACCAGCCCATGTTTTGGTGTTGTTTGTCGTTTTAGGCGGTATTTTAAGTGGTCTCGGGCTGTATCAGCCGTTAGTTGATATTGGTGGTGCCGGGGCAAGTGTTCCCTTAACGGGCTTTGGGCATGCACTGGTTTCTGGCACAATCGAGGAAATAAATAAAATAGGATTCTGGGGAATTTTCAGCGGCGCAGTAAAAGCTACAGCCACCGGAATTACTGCAGCAGTATTTTTTGGTTTAATGATGGCTATTGTTTTCAATCCAAAAGGATAGGCAGGACAAATGAAATGATGGCAGTAGATATAGTAGGTTTGATTATATCCATAATTGTAATTGGTATCCGGTATCCGCATTTTGCCTTGGCAGCAGCATTGGCAAATACAGCAGGGCAGGTGCTTATGGCAATTTTTTTAGCAGGAAATATCGAAAAGATTGTTACAGCCGGAGCGTTTAGTTCTGCTTCAGTTACAAATCTAAGTGAATTAAAAAGCCTTCTTTTTGCCTTCAGCGGCCCTTTAACAAATTTCATTATTAGTAAAGCTGCAGGTGGAATTGAATTTGTCAGCACCGCTCATTTAGTCAATCCGGCAGCTGTAGTAAAGCATCCGTTCGCTGTTACAAACCTTAGGTTTGCAGTCATTTCTTTAATTTTGAGTATCTGTCAGTTTTTTTAAGTAAAGCATGAGGTGATAAATGTGCCGAAGCGAATTTCCAGTAAAATCTCAAGTTATATAAAGCCAAGTCAATCACAATCACAAAATCAGGAGCGAACTCAAGTGGATGACGAAACCCTGATCGCTGATATGGCAAAAGGGTTCTTACAAGCTCAAGCCAAAATGTCGCAAGGGTCTCAGCAAAACAATTCGCACGAGGTTATGGGCCTATTAAGCAAAATTAATCATCAATTGGAGAACTTGCAAACGTCGTTAAATGCCAGTAACAAATCAGGCAACCAGTTGCAACAGTCAAACCAAAGCCAGCAGTTACAACAAGGGCAGGGACAGCAATCTCAGCAACCCCAACAGGGGCAGCCGCAAGCAACAGGTTCACAATCAGAAGCTGCTGTTTCCCAAGAGCTGAGAAATTTGTTTAGTATACTCCTGCAAAATGGCAGCCAACAAAGTAATTCATCCGGCGACAATCAAGGTCAAAGCTCGCCACAGCAGAATCAAACCCAAAATCAAGCTCAAAGTCAAAGTAACGAACAGGGTAATAACTCTAATAAGAATAGTTCAGTTGCAGTACAAACGGCAGCCCAGGTCCTTGCTCAGGCACAGTATGAGCTTTCTAATGAGCTTGAAACCAGCCTGAAAAAACTGAAACAGGTAATTAGCGAAAGTGAGAAAATCGCCAACAAGATTAGCAATCTATTAGGAGAAGAAAATAGCCAAAAGTAATGAGGTGTAATTAATTTGACCAAAGTTAAAGAAGTCAATAAAAAAATTCGCGTAATTCTTGTTACCGACGGCGATCGGGTTGCTCAACATGCTGTGGAGAATATTGGGGCCTCACTAGGGTTACGCTGTATTTCAGCCTCCGCAGGCAATCCAACACCGAT
>JAQSXM010000332.1 GCA_029256645.1 Sporomusa sp.
TAACCTGTATTTAAAGTCACTATACATCAGCATACATTTTTTGTCAATACAAATTTTGGTATGTACCCACTCCCTGTATCCTATTACCCTCTTTTCTCGGCAAGTGCGAGTATCGTGTAATTGTCAAACTGGATTCCCTGTGCAGTACGGTATTTCTCCAACGCTGCTTCAATATCAGCCTTAGCCTGAACCCGCAGAGAATCGGGAACATGGTTCAAATAGTTGCCGAAGGAGCTGGCCTCACTAAATTCGGTCACTTCCCGGGATGTTTGGTACATCCGGTTCGTTTTTAGAACCTGCACATCGCTAACCGTCAACCCAGCTCCTGTCAGCAATTGAATCAACTGTGTGGTCGTCAAGCCGTGCTGATTATGGGTACTATCCTCAATACGCACAACCTGGCGGTAAGGCTCTTGCTTTAACACGTTGTCGATAATCACCTTCATACCGGTAACACTGTTCAATTCCTTTGCACCGGTGGCAATACCAACCTTTCCTCCCGGTTTCAGCACCCGGAATATTTCCAGTAAAGCCACTTCCTTATTAAGCACCCAGTGAAACACAGAGTTCAAATATACGATGTCAAAACTATCATCTGAAAATGGACTAAGGTCTTCAGCATTGCCTATCCTAAATACGGCATTAGCATGTTCATTTTTCTCATTGGCAATCTTAATCCGTTCTGCCAAAGGATCGATACCTATAAAACTCCCTGTCTGTCCGAGTAGAGAGAGGGCCTGCCTTCCCAGCCTGCCGGTACCGCTGCCGATATCAAGAACCGAATCTCCAGGCTTGATTGCAAGCTTTTCTAAGAGAATGCACCCTTTACCGAATTGGGAATTGCTTGTTTTCTCGTAAGTATCAGCCAGTTTCTCGCTATCAAGAGTAAGAATAACCGCCATAAATCAATCGCCTCCCTCACAGTATTAAATTTAAGAGGCTGCACCCCGCATTAAAGGGACACAGCCTCTGGGTTTAGCCAGTCAACAATGTATATATGTAAAAATTTTACACTACAAAAACGAAAATGTCAATCAAGTCTCTAATTATTGAAACATTTATCAACTTCGTGTATAATTTTCTAGTGGTTGACACATTTATCGGGGGTAGATAATTTGCAAAGAAAAGATGATATTATGAATTGGATGAATAAAACGAAGAAAGTTATGATTTTCGTAGTGATGCTCTTAGCGGTATCTTATGCGAATGTCGCCGATGCTATGAGTTTTGGTAAAGAATATAGCATACTTAGGTTTGAAAATTTTCTTGATAATACATATCATCAGCGAGAATCATTTGTAGCTTCTCCAAAGTTTCGAAATGAAGTTTATTATTTTGATGTAAGTGGAACCCGTAGAACAAGGCAGTTCATCGTTCAAAAATCGGGAGGAAAAGTAGCTTTTACATTTAGAGATGACAATTATTTGAAATCAGGAAAACTTACAGTTAAAGTTATCACCTGTGACTGTACTTTTACAGATCGTTGTGATCATCCTACCTTTTTTGTCATAGAAGAAGATGGCTATTTTAAATACCTTTTAGGCATGGACAGAAAACAGAACCTCATCAAATACGCTGATGCTTCGACCATAAAATCATACGCCCCGACTTATACGATGGGTGATAATGTTGAGATTTTTGAATCAGGAAAAATTATGATTCATAGTGCCAATGGCAATAATATGAAAAAATGGACCACAACTTTTTTCTGGGATGATGAAGCCCGCTGGTTTGGCATAAAAAGCGAATAATATAATCATAACAAAAAGAGGGCTGCTGTCTAAGCCCTCTTTTTGTTATGAATTTATCCCCCTACCTACAATCCACATTTCTCAAACGCCTGTTCCAAGTCATTAATAATGTCCTCAGCCGATTCAAGACCTACACTAAATCTAAAGTGCCCATTCTTAAACTCAGGTGGATAAAAATGATTCCTTTCATCATTAGGACCAGTATAAACAATCAGGCTCTCGTCATGGCCAATGGAAACAGCCGGAACAATAACTTCCAGTGAATTAATAAACTTATTGTGAGTATCAACATCTGCTTTTAATCCAAAAGCCATGACCCCTGAAAACATAGTCATCTGTTTTTTGGCAATCTCATGCTGCGGATGGCTTGCAAGGCCTGGATAAGCTATAAAATCAACTGCCGGATGGGCTTCGAGAAACTGAGCAACCTGCAGGGCGGTTTCGCTATGTTGTTTCATGCGTAGAGGCAGTGTTACCACACCACGCATAATCAGCCAGGCATTAAACGGACTGATAACGCCCCCCAGGTTGACCATTGCCTGGCGTTTTATTTTATCAATAAGCTCGCTGCGGCCAATTACAGCGCCCCCCATGGCATCACCATGGCCATTTATATATTTTGTCAAGCTATGGATGACAAGATCGGCTCCCAGTTCAAGCGGCTGCTGTAAGAACGGCGAGGCAAAGGTACTGTCAACGGTAAGTAAAGCGCCAACAAACTTGGCAAGTTTGGCGATCTCGGCAATATCACTGACTCGGGTAGTCGGATTACCAGGTGTTTCAATATGAATAATCTTGGTATTCGGACGTAATGCCTGCTTTATCGCCTGCAAATCAGAGGTGTCTACAAGGCTTGTTTCTATGCCGTATTTATCAGGAAAATACTCTTTTAGCAGTCTATATACGGCTATATATGAAACGTTCGAGCAAATAATATGTGCATCCTGCTCCAAAAAGGTAAAGAATACACCGGCTAATGCCGAAACACCACTGCCTAAAACTACACAGTCTTCCCCGCCCTCCAGCGCAGCCAGTTTTTCCTGCAAATAGATCTGGTTTGCTGATGTATTTCTGGTATAAACCAACTGATTCGGATCGCTCCAGTTAAGGGTTGATGCATCCTCAGGCAGGCGATAACTATTGGCCATCGTAATCGGTCGTCTTATGGCGCCGGTTTCTTTGTCAATCCCATTACCGGTATGAACACATTTTGTTTGAAAACTGAAATTCTTCTTGTCAGCCATAAATTAAACCCTCTTTTCAATTGTTTTTGTATTATATATAGTCAACTGTAAAAATTACATTGTAAAAAGAAATACAGGCATTCCCGTATGGCAAAATAAAAAGACTGAACGCAAAGGTATTGCTACCGTTTGGCCTTCAGTCATTCTGATCAACCTTTAAACAATTTGATCATACCATTTTTTATCAAATTCTGCAATATTTATACCCTGACAAATATGTCACAGCTATTCTCCCTGCTAATCCAAGAATTCTGAGGTCCACCCGTTTATCAGGGCAATTTGCTAGATAACAGGCCCCTGCATGTATATATCCATAGAATTAGTATAACCGGAAATCTCAGCCTTGGTCATACCACCTGAGGCTATTTGTACCAGCTCTTCTAAAATGCGCTGCCCAGCGTCAGGAATGGTATCGCCGCCATCAATAACAGCGCTCAGGTTCATATCAATATGATCACTCATTTTTTCCGCCGCAGTCCGGCTGCCGGTAATCTTCAACACCGGTACAAAAGGGAAACCCTGGGGCGCTCCCCGCCCTGTCGCAAAAACGATAACATTACAGCCGGCAGCAGCCAAACCAGTCAGGATCTCCGGCTCGCGGCCCGGCGAGTCCATAACTACCAAGCCTCGTACCTGCGGACGTTCCCCGTACTCATAAACGGCCTGAATTGGTGCCGAGCCGGCCTTAGCGATTGCACCAAGTGACTTTTCTTCAATGGTCGTCAGCCCGCCCTTGATATTGCCGCCGGTCGGCTGTCCGCCGCGGATATCTTCGCCAACCGCCATAGCGCGTTTTTCCATACGCTCCACTAATCTGTAAATGCCTTGTGCTACCGTTTCGGTGGCGGCATGCCGGGCTAAAATATGTTCAGCACCAATAAATTCAGTTACTTCCCCCAGAATAGAAACGCCGCCGGCAGCAACTAATAAATCTGATGTGACGCCAATAGCCGGGTTCGGTACCAGTCCTGAAGTGGTATCTGAGCTGCCGCACTTCATCCCCATAACCAATTCACTGATAGGAAAAGCCTCCCGCTGCTGCAGCGATGCCTCCCTTACCATTTCCTGGGCCAGCAAAATTCCCTGCGCAGTAGTACGTGCTGCCCCGCCGACCTCTTGCACAACAAGATGTTCAACCCGCTTGCCACTGGCTTTGATGCCATCGATGACACCGGATAGATCGGTGCTTTCACAGCCCAGACTGATGAGCAGCACCGAGTGCAGGTTGGGGTTGCACCCCAAACCGGTAAGGGCCTTATTCACAAGCCCAATGTCCAGCGGCGTCTGACAACAGCCCTGATGATGGGTGAAGCGGCTTGTTCCCTGCACTTGACGGACAATAGCCTCCACAACCTCATTGACGCAAACTACCGCTGACAGTACACCGACATAATTGCG
>JAQSXM010000333.1 GCA_029256645.1 Sporomusa sp.
TCCAGGCCAACATCAATGACTGCCGGTTGAATACCGAAAATGACAATATCCTGAACAGGCTGTTCCAAAAGCTCCAGGGCGGCGAGTACATCCTGAATCCCCAGTTCGTGCAGTGACACCTTGTTTTTGAAATAGGCTTTGACGTCCTCATTGGCAAACCGGTATAATTCACCAGGTTCTCCACCACCATTTACGGCATCAATAATCACTAACCTGTCAGCACCGGTGATAAATCGCAGCAGTTCCATCCCCAGCGTACCACCATCAAGAACCTGAACATTGTCCGGAAAGCGATAGCGCCGGGTGAGTTCCTCAACCACCCGGACGCCAAAGCCTTCATCCTGCATTAAGATATTACCGACACCCAGTACAATAATTTTCTCCATATTTGAAGCTCCTATTTTGCCTTAGTTTTCTTAGTGTCTGTTATATCCCCTATATCATCAGGCTCTTCCTCCATATATTTGACACCCGAGAACATAGCCGAGACCTCGCCGCCCTTTTCAGTTAAGTCAGCCCTGATCGCCATATACACATGGACAATGACAAACAGGATGATAAACCAGGCAACAAAATGATGAATAATATGTACCATATATTCATTAACAAGCCAGTTGTTAAACGGACCAAATACTTTTGCCAGAAACCGGTTGGGCTCAATCATGTAATACATCGCAAAGCCGGTAAAGGCCTCAATGAGAAACATCAGATACACAGCTAAATAACCGGACCTGGCCAATGAGTTCCGCAAATAAGGCCGGTGCTTACCGCGCATAAGCATATAGTGCATCTGGGTATCAATCATCCCGGTCCAGTATAGCTTGCTCCAGGGCTTTGGCAGCAACCTGTCGCCAGGGTTAATAATAAAGCCGTAAATCCGGGGAATAAAGGAGATAACAAGCACATAGCCGGCGATAAAGTGGATATAACGGATCATTTCCATTGATAAAACATTGTTAACAGCAAAGGTTGGCTCCATTCCCTGGGTCCCCAGAAAAAAGGGGTTGCCAATATAAAGCCCGGTAATAAACAGAATAAATACACATATTACCATAACCCAGTGGAAAATCCTCGTCCATGGGCTAAACAGGTAATAGGGTTTCATAGCGCCTTGACGCATGACCGGTATTCCTCCTTTTTTTTACAAATACGGGTCTGTGCGGACTACTGTAAGCTCCTTACCCTTGCTGTCATACAGATGCGTAGCGCAAGCCAAACAGGGGTCAAAAGAGTGAAGAACCCTCAGTATTTCAAGCGGTTTTTCAGCAATTTTTACTTTAGTGTCGATCATGCTGGATTCATAGGCACCATAACCGGCTTTGCTGTCCCGCGGACAAGCATTCCAGGTGGAGGGAACGACAGCCTGATAGTTGTCAATTTTACCGTTTTTAATAGTAACCCAGTGGCTCAGCCCGCCGCGGGGCGCTTCGTGCAGTCCAACCCCTTTAGCCTCTTTCGGCCAGGTAGCCGGGTCCCAGGTAGCCGTATTAGCTACGGTAGTGTCACCTGCTTTAATACTGTTAATAAGCTTGTCAAAGAAATACTTACTTATGTAGGCATTTAACTGGGCATCTAAGCCGCGTATCGCTGTCCGGCCAACAGTGGTCGGCATCCATTTTTCCGGCGGCAGATTCAACACTTTGGACACAGCCTCAATTTGATCGACAATCATTTTCTCTGCCCAGGTCGGTTCCTGAATAATCCCTTGTTTAATTTTAGTATAAATAACAATATATTTGGCTAAAGGGCCAACCTCGGCCATCTTACCATTCCATTTCGGGGTTTTAATCCAGGAATATTTGCCGGCTTCGTCAAGATATTTCCAGTTGGTCTTGGTACCCTCTTTAGGTCCGGTATACTGCGGGCTGGTAACCCCGCTCCAGGGGTGAAGATCTTTACCGGCCTCAGGATAACTATACCAGGAATGTTCAACACCCTCGGCCAAAACATTAGGATCGCTTAAATCTTTGCCTTCCAGCGGATAGAAGGTAGCCTTAGCCACACCCTGGCCAAAGTTTTCTACAACGCCGTTCGATTTGATTAACAAGTTTTTAAAGTAGTCGCCATTCGAAATACCGGTATAACGCTCGTCCGGGTAATCGCCAAACGACAATACCCGCTGTCCTGCTAAACCACCGCCATCAACAAAACCGGCTTTAACAAACAGGTCGCCAATAGCCAGCACATCAGGCACATAAAAATTATTTACCAGGTCGATACTCAGGTTAACCGATGTATCGACAACTGCCAGCCGTTCAGTGTTGACCGGGGCATTCATATCATTCATGGATATCGAGCAGGGCATCCCGCCGACAATATAATGGGGATGGGGGTTTTTCCCACCGAAAATAACATGGGGAATTACAATTTCGCGCTGACGGTCAAGCATATTGAGATAATGGGAAACAGCCATGAGATGAGCCTCTGGCGGCAAGACGTCATAGTCGGGATGATCCCAGTAATGACCGGCAAATATGCCTAGCTGCCCGCTCTCAACAACTTTTTTAATTCTGTTTTGGATTTCTCTAAAGTATGCGGTGGTTGCTTTAGGAAATTCTTTGGCGTACGCATGGGTATCAAAACCAACAGGTCCCTCCAGTCCCAGGCTGTATTTATCCAGGACGGTATTCTGGATAGCCGCAGTTGCTGCCGGATCGGCTTTGAGTGCGGCAACCGGACTTACCCAGTCTAAGGCATGCAGGTGGTAAAAATGGACAGTATGATCATGCACCGTTTGTGAAGCGGCGATTATATTGCGGATATAGTTAGCGTTTTTGGGTATTTCAATACCTAACGCATCTTCAACGGCACGCAGGCTGCCTAACGCGTGCACGGTAGTACATACACCACATATTCTCTGGGCAAACATCCAGGCATCGCGCGGGTCGCGGCCTTTCACGATCAGTTCAATCCCCCGCCAGGCAGTACCGCTTGACAATGCATCTTCCACTTTGCCGGTAGCTTCATCAACCTTTATCTCGATCCGCAGATGGCCTTCAATTCGGTTTATGGGGTCAACAACTATGCGTTTCATCTAAGCCCTTCCTCCTCGTCCACTATTCATTATCATTACTGTGCTCAGGCTTATTCTCCTCAGTAGCTTCCTGCGATTTTCCCGCTTTGGACTCATGCATCTTATGCTGAACATAAGATGCCACGCCATGAGCTACAACCCCGGCAGTAGTCACACCAGCTAAGACAGCGCCAACCTTATCGGCATTGGCAATAGTATTAGGGACAGGAATATTGGGCAGCCGCTCATAGAACGGGTCATTATCCCAGAAATTGTTTGCCGCACAGGCTACACAGGGTGCTCCTGATTGGATAGGATAACTCATACCATTCCACCAGCGCATATTGCCACAGGAATTATAGGCCTCAGGCCCCCGGCAGCCTACCTTGTACAGACACCAGCCAGCCTTACTGCCCATATCATCAAACTTCTCGACAAACATGCCGGAATCAAAGAAGGGACGGCGGTAACAGGTATCGTGAATGCGGTTACCGAAAAACTGTTTGGGGCGCCCCTGGTTATCAACAGGCGGCAACTGCCCGAATAAAATATAATGCATAATGGTGCCTGTCAACACCTCTGGAATCGGCGGGCAGCCAGGCACTTTGATAATTGGCTTGCCACTAACAACTTCACTGACTGATACTGATTTAGTAGGATTGGGTCTGGCAGCCTGAATACCACCCCAGGCAGCACAGGAACCGTTTTCAATAATGGCTGCCGCATTCTTAGCGACATGCTTTAATGTTTCAAGAATTGGTTTGCCGCCAACCATACAGTATATACCGTTTTCTGCAGTAGGTACAGCACCCTCAAAGATTAAGACATATTGACCTGAGTAGTTTTTGATCGTCTCTTCCAGTTGGTGTTCTAGCTGTTCACCGGCTGTAGCTGCTAAAACATCCATATATTCAAGAGCAATCATGTTCAACACAAGGTCTGATGCCAACGGCGTCTGTGAGCGGATAAATGTTTCATCACAGCCTGTACATTCATGACCGTGGAGCCAAATCACCGGCAGCAACGGTTTCTTATCAGCTGCTTCAATAACCTGAGGTATAAATTCAGTGGATAGGCCCATAATGCTGGTCAGGGCCACGCATGTTTTCAGGAAGTCGCGGCGACTCACATTTTTCTTCTGGAACAATTCCCAAAGGGTATCCCGCTTTTCCATAGTCCCCCCCCTTAAAAATTAATATTGGCAAATAATCCTTAATCTGGTATTCTGTTTTTTAAATCAGTTTTCCTGTCATAATTGAGGCAATAATTAAATTTATTATTTATTAAAAAGCGAGATTGCTTCGTCGTATCATGTTCAATGATATTTATCATTTAGTCATTGAACATGATAGCGTGGCAATCTCGCCCTCGTTT
>JAQSXM010000334.1 GCA_029256645.1 Sporomusa sp.
GCAACCAAAGTGTTCCCAAATTAAATACCAAAGCCTCAGCCCAATATCAGGATTAGCCTATGTCCGCTCCATAAACCATTTACCCTCATCACAGAACAAATACACCTTTTTGCCTGCAATTAAACAGTTATACCGTAGCCCTACCCCACCGGCTTTAAGGGATGCGGCCTGGCGGACGTCATACACCTTATCAACAGCAAACTTGCGACCGTCAGCCCAATTTAAAGTTATGGGCCTGATCATCCCGTTTACATCGTGTTCAGCTGTTATACTGACAAATAGTTTACTCATTTGTGTACTCTCCCAAACATTTGTTTGTCGCTATTTTAGAACAAATGTTCCCGGATGTAAAGTGGTAATAAAAGGGAATAGCCGCCAATTGGCGGCTCAATAGGATCTACTGTACTTGGTTTACTATAGCTGACCTATACCTATCCTCTCCTGTTTATTCCCAACCGTAAATATTACTCTTAAATAAGTTGCATTCTCGTGATTAACAGTATCAGACCCCGCTTCTATCACTTCGGCACGATCCCATATCTGATTGTCAAACAGAATCTTCCCTTCATGTTCGCGCCATTCTATTTCGCCACAATCAGAACTGGTTTCGCATCGCCAATCACTAATGACTGGTTTCGCATCGCCAATCACTAATGTCAATCTTTAATTCAGGTATAAGGTGTATATCGCCATCAATAATTCCAGCAACGTCCAGATTGAGTATTGCGATTGTTCTCTGCTTTTTATATGTGCCGATACATAGTTTCTCGCTGAACACCAACTGCAGGTGTTGGTTTGATCCAAAAAAATTTTCTATAATTTCCTCATTTTTTACTCCAGCTTCGATATCTCTGCTAATACTGTCAACCTGATTTGCAAATATCTTGAATTGCTCCAGCTGTTTTGCTACCTTAAGTATATTTACTAATGTGATCGTTTTAAATGCTATTGCGGCTGATACCGCCTGTTGAATCTCCGAAAATTTTTCATAGGCTAACATTTAACCTCTCCTCATTTATTCTTACTTAACTATTTATTCTAAATCTGGTTCTTTTTTATCGATTTTATTTAGCATTGCAATCCCCTATTGCCGTAAGTCTATAATTTAATTATATGTAATGTAATTAAATTAGTGATTATTTAAGGGATATTTAGAAATAAATAGAAAAACCGTCCTATTGGGACGGCTTACTCAGGTTACGATCGCCTATAGCCTCAGTATGTTCGGCATCAGGCTTCTATAGGTATTCGCTGCTTGTAATATTTATTATAAGAAAGAAATCACCAAAACTGGCGGCTTGAACAGTCCTCAAAAGGCACTCCGTCAGGACTTGCAAAGGGAAATATTATGGACAAATATTACAGGCGGGTCATTATGGGAGCGAGAATTTCACCATAAAAGTAGTGCCCGCTTCTCCTGTTTTGACATCTATTTTAGCATTATGCCGATGAGCGATACTATAGCAGATTGGTAATCCTAAGCCGGTGCCAGTTTCCTTGGTTGTCAAAAATGGCGTGCCTAACTTCTGCTGCAGTTCGGGCGGGATACCAGTGCCTTGATCTTGGATGAATAAAACCACCTGCTCATCTTCTATAAAAGTACCTACTGTCAGTTGTCCGCCTGGTTTCATCGCGTCAAACCCGTTTCGGGAAAGATTGAGCAGCAATTGTCGCATTTCTTGGACATCCAAACAGAAATCCGGGATGTCATCTGATAATTCTGTGACAATTATCATTCCTTTGAGAAGCGCATCAGACACCATTAATGGCAACAGGGTTTCGATAATTTCATTAAGACTCTGCTGAGACTGATTGACCGGTTTGTTCCTGGCAAGAGAAAGATATTCTGTAATAATGGAATTTGCTCTATCCAGTTCCGAGATCATCAACTCCAATTGTGAATTAAACTGGGCAAATTCCTTTTTTCTCAGAAAAGATTGCAGATAGCCCCTTACGGTCGTCATGGGGTTCCTAATTTCGTGAGCAATGCCGGCGGCCATTTCTCCTACAAGATGCAACCTGTCCATACGGGAAATTTCCTTTTCCATTAACTTGCGTTCGGTTGTGTCGGCAATTATCGTTCTGTATTGCAAATCATGACCATCGGTATGTAACAGCGGCATACTAATAAGCTGGGCATCGGTTACCGCAGCGTTTAAGCTTGCAAGTCTTAATTCCGTAATTACCTTTTTCCCGCTTAGTCGGCATGACCGCAGATGATCGAAAAATTTTTTACAACTATCTTTATCAACAAAAACAGCCATCGGCATGCCAAATAATCGCGATCGCTCCATGCCTAGAAGCGCCGCACCCGTAAGATTAATCTCCCGGATACAGGCCAGCTCATCAAAGGTTACATAACCTACCGGTGCAAAATCGTACAGGGCGGCATAACGGTTACGGGATTCCTCCAACTCCCCTAAAACGTCTTGCATAGCCTGACACTGGATTTCCAAATCCAATTCCCGATCCTGCAGCTCATATTTTAACCATTGAGCTTCCTGTGTGCCGGCATTGTCCGGAGATTGGCTTGATTTAGCAAGAGTAGTACCTTCACTCTTACCCGGTTCATCAGACCCTGCCATAATTTCCCCCCCTGCTGACGTGTCCCTTGCTTTACTTGGTACTCTGTAAATCCTAGTTAGCAATGGTTTCAAAGGCCAGAAGAATCCGTTTGGTTTTGTTGTGTGCGTTCACAACCCGGCGGGCATTAATTAGCATCGTTTGTTTACCGATATCCGGAAAATCGCAGCTGATCGTAAAACCTTCGAAAGCAGTGTCATGCTCCTGAATATCAGTCAGCAGGATACGCAGTTCCGGAACATCCCACTGACCGCCTTTCATTTGGAAAATAGATTGACCGGTCATTTCCTCAGGTATAATCTGGAAGTTATGATAAAAGGCCTGATTGGCTGTTTTCAACCGTAAATCAGCGTCAAGAACAATTAAAGAATGCCGTACCGTTTCCACAATCGCTTCAGCATATTCACGGGCTTCCTGGGCAACCTCATAGCTTTTCTTGAGGGTGTTAATATCGGCAAAACTAATAATAACACCCTCGATCTTGTTATCTACAGTCTTATAAGGGCGTATTTGCATGGAATACCAGTGTCCCCACCGGTCCTGCACTTCTTGCTCCTTGCAGTTAAGGGTATCAATCACTTCCAGGCTTGCCTGCTCCAAATCAGGAATATCGATATTCGGCTTGATATTGTTGATGGGTCGTCCCACATCAGTGCTGATTAAGTTAAATGCCTTTTCTGCAACAGAATTGAACCGCCGGATGCGCAAATCACTGCTAAGAATGAGAATGGGGATACTGATGCTGCGCAGCAAATTAATCATATCATTGTTAACCTGGCTTAATTCTATATTACGGGTTCGCAGTTCTTCATTGAGAGTCATCAACTCTTCATTGGTTGACTGTAGTTCCTCTTTGGCGGTCTCCAGCTCCTCATTCATGCTTTGCAACTCTTCGTTGCTTGACTGCACCTCTTCGTTGGCATACCTGATGTCCTCATTGGCAGCTTCATGCTGGTCGATGATTGATTGAAGGTATTCCTTGGTAGCTGCTATCTCCTGTTTTAAGCCCAGAATCTCAGCAGGGTCCTCTGCCCTATGAAAATTTTGATTCGCCGCAGGAGCGCTGCCAGACCTACCTTCAGACAAATACTGCGATATTGTATCTCTGAATAATACCAGAAAGTATTCACCCTTTTGAAAGAGACCATTAATAGGGACAACATCGACACTGACAGGGAGAGAATGGCCGTTTTTCATGACATGTAAGCCTTCTTTTCTGACTAGAACATTCTCTTTTCGAGCTTGGTTAACGGCAGCCCGCAGCGAGAGAAACAACCCGTCCCGGGCCATCTTTAAGAGGTTTACACTCGGCATTCCAGATGCCGGTTCAAGATAAACGCCGGTACGACCCCGGTACTGAATAATATCCATTTTGCTGTTGATAATGACACCAGGCGGAGCATATTTATTCACAACAATCCGGTCAGCTTCTTTTTGAATATCTAACCAGGACCCGCCACTCGGAGTGTCTTGATCATCTTTGGCATGATTGTGTATCGTCGCGGCATGTTCAGCAGCGGAGAATTCGGACATTAACGGGGTGGCTACTGCCTTTTTTATATAAATTCTATATTTTTTATCCACCAGATCAAATAAATCGGCAAAAACACCAATAGATTCCGAGGCCCCCAGAATAAGGAATCCGCCAGGATTTAGCGCATAATGGAACAGTGGAAACATTCGTTTATGCAATGCCGGCCCGAAATAGATCATTACATTGCGGCAACTGACGAGGTTCACCCTGGAAATAGGCGGATCCTGTCCCATGTCCTGTCTGGCAAATACACATATGTCGCGAATTGTCTTGCTGACCTGATAGCCCTGTTCCACTTCAACAAAGAAGCGGTTGAGCCGCGACGGCGAAACATCTGTCATAATACTTTTCGGGTATATGCCGGCCCGGGCTTTTTCAATAACCGTTTCGTTTATATCTGTGGCAAAGATCTGGATTGGCCTGTTAAGAGTATTGTTCTCCAAAAACTCCAACAAAGCAATTGCCAGTGAGTAGGCTTCCTCACCGGTTGCACATCCCGGCACCCATAACCGAATAGGCGCATGGGGAGCTGTGTTGTTAACAATTGAGGGAAACACCACAGTTTTCAGGGTATCGAAAGCTTGTGTATCACGAAAAAATCTCGTAACGTTAATCAGCATATCCTGCTGCAATGCGGCAAGCTCTGTGCTATTTTGCTGCAGATAAACAGCATAATCCACAAGCTTGTCCAGCTTGTGTAAGACCATCCGGCGTAAAATACGCCGTTTTACGGTAATTTGCTTATATTCTGCAAAATTAATACCGCTGGCCTTACGCAACAGACCAATAATTCCGTCAAGGATGGCAGCCCCATC
>JAQSXM010000335.1 GCA_029256645.1 Sporomusa sp.
CTTTGTTGATGGATGAGCTGGCATAATCACTTTGCAATTTTTCAATAGCTCTTCGTCTCGGTATGAGACGAAGAGTTTTTGTTTTTCTCAGGCACCTTCCGGCAACCAAAAATAAACGGAGGTGGGAATAGATGATTGAAGAAGATCAAGGAGTAAGCTCATGGTATAATTAAATCATGAGCTTACTCATGATTTATACTCCCAGGAATAGACATTAGAAACAGTCTTAAAAATCGATAGGCTGAAACCGGGGAAACAAATCGTGTTTAAGCAGAGACGTAGTATTTTGATAATCAGATCCCTGCGGCAAAAATTTGGGCTGTAGGCTAATAAGGGGGAGAAACGTGAGAACGATTCTGCGCTGGCTGCTGCAATTGCTATTTAGAACCAGGGTAATTGGCAGAGAGAGGTTCCAGTTTAGCGGCCCAAGCATTATTATGCCTAACCATGTTTCGTTTCTTGATGCAATCTTTTTATATGCGTACCTACCCCGGGAGGTCTACTTTGTTGTCAACACAACAATTGCAGCCAGGATTTCTTTTATCCTGCAGTGGGTCAACCATACAACTGTCGACCCGCTTAGCCCCTATTCGGTCAAGAAGATCGTCGGGGTTATCAAGGCCGGACACCCGGTGGTGCTGTTCCCTGAAGGCCGGATCACTACTACCGGTAACCTGATGAAGATCTATAGCGGTGTGGGCTTTATTGCCCTAAAAACAGGTGCGTTTATACAACCTGTGATTTTTCGCGGACCGGAACGATCCCGGTTGTCGCGGATGAAAACCAAGGTCAAAACGCAATGGTTTCCGCAGGTAACCATCTACGTTGCTTCGCGGGAGCAACTTTTGGCTGCTGCCGGCCAAAGCTTTCGTCTGCAGAAGCGGGAGATCAGTGACCGGATACTGCGTTTGTTGCAACAAACCATGTTTCAGGCCAGGCAACAGCAAGACAAAACCACAAATCTTTTCGATAAATTACTGGCTGCCGGGCAAATCCATGGCATGGGAAGGGATATGGCCGAGGACATCGGGGGAACGGTCAGTTATCGTCAGGCAATCATTAGCAGTTATGCTTTAGGGGCAAAGCTGCAGCCACTGTTACCGGGGGAACACCCTGTTGGGGTGCTGCTGCCTAACTCAATCGGGCACCTGCTTACGCTATTTGCCCTCTTTTGCATCGGCAAAACCCCGGCCATCCTCAACTTTAGCGCTGGCGCGGAAAATAACCTGGACTGTGCTGAGACCGCCGGAGTAAAAAAAATCCTAACCTCGCGGGCTTTTATCGCCAAAGGACATTTGGAAGAGTTGGCAGCACGGTTATCTTCCCGGTTTGAACTCAATTACCTGGAAGATAGTAAGCAGCAAATCGGTTTTGCTGACAGGCTAAGTGCCTTATATAACTATCTCACCCGGCAAACAGCCAGGGGAGATGCCGCCCTGATCCTGTTTACCAGCGGCAGTGAGAGCAAACCTAAGGGTGTGGTACTTCGCCATACCAATATCCTCGCGAATCTTAATCAGATCGCCAGTGTGATTGATTATACCCCCGGGGATAAAATGCTGAATGCTCTGCCGATGTTTCACTCCTTCGGCTTAACTGCAGGTACGTTGCTGCCTGTTCTTAGCGGTGTCCAGGTATTTCTGTATCCAACACCCTTACACTACAAAGCCATTCCTGAAATTGCCTATGACCGGAATGTCACACTGCTGTTAGGAACACCGACTTTTTTGCATGGCTATGCGAAAGCTGCCCATCACTACGATTTTTATAACCTGCGTTATGTACTGGCCGGGGGCGAGAAACTAAACGATGAAGTGCGCAGCTTGTGGCAGGAAAAGTTTGGTGTACGGATTTTTGAAGGGTATGGTACTACCGAAACGGCGCCGGTACTGAGCTTGAACACACCGCTGTTCAGTAAACCCGGGACAGTAGGCAAATTTCTACCCGGTATCGAATGGCGTACTGAGGAAATTCCCGGGATCTCTGAGGGCGGCAATCTTCTTGTCAAAGGGCCTAACGTTATGGCCGGGTATTTACTGCATGGCCGCGGCTTCGTGCCGGCCCCTGAATGGTATGACTGCGGCGACGTGGTTAGTATCGATGAAGCCGGTTTTGTCAGGATCCGGTCACGGTTGAAACGGTTTGCCAAGATATCAGGCGAGATGGTTAGCCTGGACGCTGTGGAGAAAGCCGCTGAAAGCTGTTTTGGTACAGACCGCAATGCGGCCATCAATCTTCCCGATGCTAAAAAGGGCGAAAAGGTGATCCTCTACACGATGCACAAAGCTGCATCGAAACAACTGCTGCGGGAATTCATGAGTAAGACCCGGCAAAGTATGCTGGCAATGCCGGCAGCGGTCATCGTGGTTGATAAACTACCCCTGCTGGGCAGCGGGAAAATCGACTATGTAACTCTTAAGGGCTGGGGGATAAACGATGTTAAAGAAGATGCTTAGGTTATCACCGCTAAAAGCGTTGTTTACGGCCCAGTTTTTATCGGCATTTGTCGACAATATGATCTTGTTTATTGTGTTGGCAATCATTAACAGGGACGGTTATCCGGACTATTACTTACCCTTTGTCCAGAGTACATTTTTGGTCTCTTATATTGTTTTATCGCCGTGGGTGGGTCGTTTCGCAGACCGCAAGACCAAGTCTGAAGTGCTGATTATTGGGAATATCGTAAAAGCCGGTGGGGTGCTGTTGTTGTTTGCGGGCTGCAATCCTGCATTAAGTTATGCGGCAGTAGGCCTGGGAGCAGTCATCTACAGCCCTGCCAAATATGGGATACTTCCTTTTCTTACCCGCAATGAGGATGAACTCCTTAGGGCCAATTCAGGCTTAGAAAGCTATACCATCCTGGCTATCTTAACCGGCTCTGTAGCCGGGGGGATGTTATCTGACCTGTCGGTATCGCTGGCGCTGAGTGCTTGTTTAGTACTATACGGAGCCTCGATTGCGGTTAACACAATGATTCCTAAGAATCCCGGCAACCGGAGTGTGGGCTATCAGCATGCAATTGGTGAATTTTACGCTGATATTGTCACCCTGCTTAGAAATCCCCAAAGCCACTATTCGGTGATCGGCAGCGGTTCCTTCTGGTTAGCTTCTGCCGTGCTGCGTATGATTATTTTTGCCTGGGTGCCTCTTATGCTGGGAATTACCAGCGGTACCTCAATCAGTCTGATTATTGCTGTAACCGGGGTGGGTATCGCGGTAGGGGCGGCAGTTACTCCTTATCTGATAACAATTAAAAACTATCACCGCACTGTCTGGTTCGGTTATGCAATGGGCGGGTGTATCCTAACGTTTCTTCTCATCGGGAGCCTTCACATTGCGATTGTCTTTTTACTGCTGATAGGGGTGTTGGGTGGCATCTATATTGTACCGATGAATGCTGCTTTGCAGCAGGTAGGGCAGCGTACTGTCGGGGAAGGAAAGACCATCGCCGTGCAGAATTTTTTTGAAAACTCCTTCATGTGCCTGGGCGTAGGCCTGTATACCCTTGCTGTCCAAAAAGGGGTTACCGTTCATAACGCCATCGGGGCTACAGGGGCTGTATTGCTGCTGTGTGTCAGTTATCTGCTTATATATAGTAAACTAGGTGAAAAAACCGATCCTCAGGCAGAGGACCGGTTCCGGTGAATTGCAAGTAAAGATCAGCTGGCCGGCAGGGATTTTTCCTGAAGGGACGGGGGAACCGTAGAGGAGCCCTATTGGCGGGTAATAATGCGGACAAGCCGGTCATAGAATATATATTCCCACACCCATTTCATAAAAACGACAAAGCGATTCCGGAAATCGATTAGGCGTAGAATGTGGACAAGAGACCAGATTAACCAAGCTGTAAATCCTTTTAGTTTAATACGCCCCATGTGAACTACGGCAGCATTACGGCCAATTGTTGCCATACTGCCTACGTCTTTATACGAGAATTTTTCTAGTGGTGTTTCTTCAATGAGATGTTTAATGTTTTTGGCTGTAACATCGGCCTGTTGGATTGCCACCGGTGCAATCATTGGTAAAGGCCGCCCGGAATACTCGTAATGGGCGGAATCGCCGATAACAAAAACATCCGGGTGAGCCGGCAGTTGTAAAAATTCATTTACAATTGCACGTCGAGCCGGACCCTGTTCGATATTCAACTTGTCCAGAATAGGGGCCGCCTTTATCCCGGCTGCCCAGATGACTGTATGTGTGGGGATTATCTCCCCGCCTTTGATAGCTAACCGCTCACCATCATAATCAGTGACCTGTACGCAAAGCCTGACTTCAACATGCTTGCGAATCAAGGTTTCCACAGTGGTTTCCCGTAATTCCTCAGGCATTGCTGCCAATACTTTATCTGAAGCCTCAACTAATACAAT
>JAQSXM010000010.1 GCA_029256645.1 Sporomusa sp.
CTGCTCCTGTTCAAACAGTAGGCGATTTCCTGACCGGCAAAAGCGGCAGTGCGAAATATCTTGCCACTCCTAGTTATCGTCCCGGCGTAACCCCTGCCGATCTCAGGCAGTGCTTACCCGAGTTTGTTACAACCACGCTGGCTAAGGCTTTGCCTGATTTTGGCCGTAAGATTAAGGGCTTTGACCATGCGAGTGCTGTGCTTACCGGGGTTGAGACCAGAACATCAGCACCTGTCCGCCTTGTGCGCAGTTCGGATTTTGTGTCAATTAACACAGCCGGCTTATATCCTATTGGTGAGGGTGCCGGTTATGCCGGCGGCATTATGAGCGCTGCGCTTGATGGGATGAATGCAGCTATTAGTTTTATGCACGTATATAAGGCTTGATTTTTAGATTATAAATCTACAACCTGGAAGGAGCATTTACATATATGGCAAGACTGTTTGGAACAGATGGCGTGCGGGGGTTAGCCAACGTCGAACTTACTCCTGAACTGGCTTTTAAAATGGGGCGGGCAGCTACCTATTATTTTGGCAAGGAACATAAACGCCCGGTTTTTTATATTGGCCGTGATACCCGGGTTTCCGGGCAGATGTTGGAAGCAGCATTGGCGGCAGGGATTTGCTCGGCAGGCGGTGAGGCTGTACTCCTGGGAGTTGTGCCAACCCCGGCGGTTGCCTATTTAACCAGGCAGCACGGCGCTCAGGCCGGTGTTGTCATCTCGGCATCACATAACCCGTACCCTGATAACGGCATTAAGTTCTTTGCCGGTACAGGCTATAAACTGCCTGATGCCGTAGAAAACGAACTGGAAGAGCTTATTGAGGCCGAGCCTGATGCGATGCCCCGGCCTACGGCTGACAGCGTTGGTTTTATTACTACTAAACATGATCTGCTTGAGGAATATGTCGATTATGCCGTTGGTACGGTCGAGCAGTCGCTAAGCGGTCTTAAGATCGTCTTAGACTGCGCTAATGGCGCGGCTTATGAGGCAGCCCCCGCAGCCTTTAGAAAGCTGGGAGCTGAGGTTATTATCCTTAATGACCGTCCTGATGGTGTCAATATTAACGCTGGCTGCGGCTCGACCCATCTTCAGCAGTTGCAGGCTGCTGTAGCCCAGCATAATGCCGATTTGGGACTGGCCCATGATGGTGATGCCGATCGCTGCCTGGCTGTTGATGAAACAGGTGAAACCGTTGATGGTGATCAAATCATGCTTATTTGCGCCCTGGAGATGCTCAAGCACAACATGCTGCCTGAAAAAACTCTGGTAGCTACAGTTATGAGTAATATCGGGATGCACCAGGCTATCAAAAATGCCGGGGCCAAGGTCCTCGTGACACCGGTGGGCGACCGTTATGTGCTTGAAGCCATGCTAAAACACAATCTGGTGCTGGGCGGGGAACAATCAGGCCATATTATTTTTAGCCAGCACAGTACAACCGGTGACGGTGTTATTACGGCGTTAAAACTTGCTGATGCCCTGAAACAAAGCGGCAAGAAGATGTCAGCCCTGGCTAAAGTAATGACAAGATTCCCACAGCTTTTAGTTAATATCAGGGTTAAGAGCAAAGAAGGCTGGGAAAACAACGCGCATATAGCAGCCGCAATTAAAGCCGGTGAGGATGAATTAGGTGATAATGGCCGGATACTGGTACGCCCCTCTGGTACTGAACCACTCATCAGGGTAATGGCCGAAGGCCCGTCACTACCTGACCTTGAACGCATTGTTGGCAGCATCGCCGATATTGTTAGACAGGAACAGGATTAGTGTTATTGACCAATGCAATAAACTGTATTAAAATAAGATAGATATGGCAAGGAGCACTATATAGTGCTCCTTTGCATATCTATGGTTATTAAAGGGGGTGAGAATATGAAGAATACAGGATAATTACAACTATTGTGACAGAAACTAATCAAAAAGCGCTGGTGCTTGGATGTAATCCAAGCAGACGAGGAAGAGGTTTATCGAGCAGTCAGCGGATACCTCTCGGCTGCTGCAGCCGTAAGCTGAGCCGACAAAGCCACAGGGCGACCTGCGGGACAAAACGGCAGCGTGCAGAATCCCTAGCTGTTATCAACAGAGGTGAGCAGGGGAAACTTTTTGTGTTTTGACTATCGATATTTAGGAGGTTTATATATATGTGTGGAATTGTTGGTTATATAGGTCCTGAGCAGGCCGCACCGTTCCTGTTGGAAGGTTTGAGCAAACTTGAGTACCGTGGTTATGACTCGGCAGGTATTGCCGTGTTTGACGGTAGCAAAATCCATGTTGATAAAAGCGTCGGTCGCCTGAATGTACTGGCGAAAAAGGTAGAAATGAATCCCTTGCGCGGCAGCCTTGGCATTGGTCACACCCGGTGGGCTACCCATGGCCGTCCGTCTGATGCCAACTCCCATCCGCATACCGATTGCACCGGTAAATTTGTTGTCGTGCATAATGGCATCATTGAGAACTATATGCACCTCAAAGAACAGCTTATCGCTAAAGGTCACAAATTTACCTCGGAAACAGACACTGAGGTTGTGGCCCACCTGATCGAAGAGTGCTACAACGGTGACTTTGAGGCTGCTGTTAAGCAAGTGCTTGAACAGATCGAAGGTTCTTATGCACTTGTGTTTATGTGTCAGGATGAGCCTGGAAAACTGATCTGCACCAAGCAGGATAACCCGCTTGTTATCGGCCTCGGTGAGGGGGAGAACTTCATCGCTTCCGATATCCCGGCGATCATCAGCCGTACCCGCAAAACCTATATCCTAAGTGATGGCGAAATGGCTATTGTGACTGCAGCGTCGGTATGGGTTATGAACCGCCAGGGTGTGCCTGTGACCAAAAAGGTATTTGAGGTTAACTGGGATGCTGAAGCAGCCGAAAAAGGCGGCTATGAGCATTTCATGATTAAAGAAATCTATGAACAGCCGAAAGCTGTCCGCGAAACGATGTCCAGCCGTGTCGCCAAAGATGATAGCGGCATAACCTTTGAAGAGCTTAAGTGGACCAAAGATGATGTTGTTCCCATTAAAAAGATTGCCGTTGTTGCTTGCGGTACCGCATATCATGCCGGTATTGTCGGCAAATACCTGATTGAAAACCTGTCCCGCATCCCGGTAGAAGTCGATGTGGCCTCCGAATTCCGTTACCGGTCCCCGCTGATTGATGAGCAGACGTTAGCCATCTTTATCAGTCAGTCAGGTGAGACGCTAGATACACTGGCCGCCTTGAAGGAAGCTAAAAATTTAGGTGCCCGCACCCTGGCTGTCACCAACGTTGTCGGCTCGTCAATCGCCCGTGAGGCTGATCAGGTTATCTATACCTGGGCCGGCCCGGAGATTGCAGTAGCCTCAACTAAAGCCTACACTACCCAGCTTGTTGTTATGGCAATGCTGGCCATTTATATGGGAGCAATCAAAGGCACCCTGGCTCAGGATAAGGTGCATGAACTGTGCCACGCCCTGCGTGAATTGCCAAACCAGGCCCATGAGCTGTTAGAGGATGTTGAGCCAATTAAAACCTTTGCCCAGCAATACGGTTTCAATGAAGATGTGTTTTTTATCGGTCGTTCGTTAGACTATGCCGTAGCGCTTGAAGGGTCGTTAAAGCTCAAAGAGATATCCTATATCCATGCCGAGGCCTATGCTGCCGGTGAACTCAAACATGGCACCTTAGCGCTGATCATTGAAGGTGTGCCGGTCATTGCATTGGCGACCCAGCATGACGTTTATGAGAAAACACTTAGCAATATCAAAGAAGTCAAAGCCCGCGATGCTGTCGTCATTGGCATTGGCCTCGCAGGTGATAAGCAACTCGGAAAATACGTTGACCATACCATCTTTATCCCTGCCACTAATAAATTCCTCACGCCGATTCTAGCAGTGATCCCATTGCAGCTATTAGCCTATTATGCTGCGGTTACCCGTGGCTGCGATGTTGATAAGCCGAGGAATCTAGCCAAGAGCGTGACTGTAGAGTAGAACTGCCAATCAAATAATCAACACCAGACCAGATTATAGAATAAGTATCCAACCGGAAACCCCTATAACACTCTGTCGTTATAGGGGTTTTTGTTACCTGTACAGTTAATTATAGGAGAGAATGAACAAATGACAGCTTGGAATGTATTTGAGTTTACAGGGATCATCGCTTTCGCTATCTCAGGCGCTTTGACTGGGATACAAAAGCGGCTTGATGTTTTCGGTGTCCTGGTATTGGCAATTACTACTGCTATTGGCGGCGGTATTTTGCGGGATGTAATTATCGGCAATACCCCGCCGCTCACCTTTCGTGACCCTACCTTTTTTATTATTAGCTCTCTCGCCACGATTGGCGTTTGTTTTACCTATCGCTGGCTTGATAAATTTAAATATACGATCCAGATATTTGACGCTATTGGTTTGGGGGCTTTCACTGCAACCAGCGCCAAGCTTGCACTGCAGCAGAATTTAGATTCGGTGATTATTGTAACAACCGTAGCCGTCATCACCGGCATTGGTGGCAGCATTATGCGGGATGTATTTGTCAAAGAAATTCCGTATGTTTTTCGCCAGGAGGTCTATGCTATCACCACCATTGTGGGTGCGATCAGCTTTTATTATTCGCAATTTTATTTTACCGGCAATATTCCGTTATACCTCTGCTTTGTAATTACAACCGGTCTGCGCATCTGTTGTATTAAATATGGTTGGAACTTCCCCATTATTGGCATCAGGTCCGGGAAACCAAAAACGGACAGCCATGAACCCGGGGCATAGCTGGCGTTTTATAAGTAACAGGAGGCAACAGGAGGCCTCTTCAGTTGGCCAATCGGAAACCGTTGAGCGGGATTTTGTTTACACCGGATAATCGCAACCCTTAGTCGGGCGGCGGTTATTTTTTTTATACAAAATCCAAATAAAACACAAAATTATCTAAAAAATCACTATTCTATTAACTGTTTTATTACCATAAAATATAATTAATATTCCGAATTTTTAGACTGCATTATGAACCAGGATAATAGCTGATATTTTCTATATAATCTACTGAGAGATGTGTTCTATAGTATGTTAGACTTGTTAAACCTCATAGGGGATAACTCCCAAAAAAACAAGGGGGATAGTATATGAACACAAAAAAAATTTTGGTTGCAGCATTATCTGTGGTAGTAACCGCATCTATGCTGTTAGCTGGTTGTGGGCAAAATGATTCCAAGCAAGCTGATGCCAAAAAAGATGGAGCCACGTATAAATTCCGTCTGGCTGAAAGTAATCCGGCTGAGCATCCGGTAACTTTGGGTGACAAGAAATTTGCCGAGCTGGTTGCAGCGCGTTCAAATGGCCGTATTACTATTGAGGTTTTCCCCGGAGCACAATTAGGGGAAGAAAAAGCTGTACTTGAACAAGTCCAATTAGGTGCTATTGAATTTACACGGGTAAGTGCATCACCATTAGGGGAATTTAACAAACAAATGAGTGTATTTTCATTACCTTATATTTTTGATAATGAAGACCATATGTGGAAATTTCTTAAAGGTGAAATGGGCGAAAAGATGTTAAACGATTTACAACCATCAAGAATGAAAGGTTTGTCTTATTATACAGGTGGTGCCCGTAGTTTCTATTCCGTTAAACCACTTACCAGTATCGACAGTCTGAAAGGTTTGAAAATTCGTGTTATGCAAAATAAAATTAACATGGAAATGGTTGCTGCCTTAGGTGGCAGTGCAACTCCAATGCCGGCGGGTGAAATATTCAGTGCTTTACAAACTGGCGTAATTGACGGCGCTGAAAATAATTACCCGACTTTTGTTGCCCAAAACCACTATCAGTCAGCTAAGCATTATATAATTGATGCTCACCAGCGGATTCCTGAGGTTTTATTAATCAGTAAGGTTGCCTGGGATAAGCTGACCCCCGAGGATCAAAAACTTATTAAACAAGCCGCTTTGGACTCGGTAGACTATCAAAGAGAAGTTTGGGCTAAAACTGAAAAAGAAGCTGAAGCCAAAGTTCGTGCAGCCGGTGTAACAATCACTGAGGTAAAAGATCTCAAACCTTGGCAGGCAGCCGTTAAACCAGTAATTGATAAATACGGCACGGATTTTAAAGAAGTACTTGATGGTATTGATAAGGCACGTAAATAACTAGTTTTCGAGGGGTTGTCTCAATAAATAATTGAGGCAGCCCCTTTTGTGGCAGAAAGGCCTTATTTTACAAAGCGTCCGTCATCTGTTGTTATGGAAAGCTTATGGATATTTTTCTCAAACCAGCCGTTTCTTACAGTTTCTCTACTATCAAACTTGGATACATATGGTTTTACATCCAAAAGCGGGGTTCCGTCTACAATATCTACGTCAAGAATATGAAGTTTGTTTCCTTCAACCCTGGTAAGACGCACTACCGAAAAACCAAGTAGGTTCGGTCTGCTTGGGGATCGTGTAGCAAAGATTCCGTGCAATTCATTGTCCAGGAAAGGCTTTACCAATAGCGATGAACTTTTCAACAGATGGAAATGGTAAATCAAAATCAGATGAGAAAATCCTTCAATATCCTTCAACCCTTCAGCATATTCGGGGTTTATTTCAATGACACCGGCAATATCCAGCGCTGCTGTTGGCTGAATAGGTGTTCCTTTTGGTTCTTTAAATGGAGAATGAATGGTGCCAATAGGTGTGTAATTAATCATAAGCGTGTACCTCTCAATAATACTTTCCTGTATAAATATGGATGAGTATGCGGATACGTCAAATGGTCAGGAATTTCAGTGAAATATTCGATTTGATCTATTTCCAGCGGCGGCAATTTACCTATTTTCTGAACTTCTGCATAAAATAGTCTTCCATAGCGTGTTCCACCATATATTTCTATTGAACAATCAGAAATAATATCCAAATCAAATTGCAGTGCGCCGGTTTCCTCAAATAGTTCCCGCTTAGCTGTTTCGATAATGGTTTCGCCGTATTCGCGATGCCCGCCGGGAATCTCCCAGGTGTCTCTATCTTTGTGCCGGACAAAAATCCACTGATTATTAAATCTGGCGCATATCACTGCAAAGGTTAATTTACTGTCCTCAACCGTCCCTATGGTATAAAAATCAACGCTCATATAAGTACTCCATTCCCGCACATCTACAGCCATTTCGTTCAGTAGTCAACAACAGAACGTTTTCAAAATAAAAAAAACCGGTACAGATTTTATTTCTGCCCAGCCTTCAGTTCATTTACCGATCAGCTACTTAGTCGATGAGTAGTATATAGATTATGTATAATTTTGGCATTATAATACCATGAATCTATTCTCTATGTCAAGGGGATACCTGTTTTCTGTTGCAGTGTTTATACATGCCTGCCATACATAATCCCTGCTTAATAGCTATAGACTATCAGTATATTTAATATTGTTATTTTAGTTTGTGAGAAAAATAATGTAAATTAAGAGTATAAAGTTAATGAATAGATATTGAGAGGCGGTTCATATGAAAAAGGATTATACATATAAATACGGCAGGGGTAAAGTCAGTTTCTCTATTGATGCATCTTTAGTAATTAACGAGCTTTATATTAATAATTATCCGGTATTGCCTGATCCGGCAGCGGCGGTCAGGGAGGCTATTCGTAACCCGATTGGTTCTAAGCCGTTACGGGATATTGTCAAACCTGGGGAAACAGTGGCTTTCATTGTCAATGATACAACCAGGGTAGCCAACAGCCACATTTTTATGCCGACTTTGCTGGATGAGCTGAATGCGGCAGGGGTTCCGGATAAAGATATGCGCATTGTTTTTGCTTTAGGCACCCATCGCCTGATGACTGAAGCGGAGATGGTAGGGGAAGTGGGGCCGGAAGTGGCTAAACGTGTTAAGATGTATAATAGTGACTGTAAGGATAAAAGCCAGTTTGCTTATTTGGGAGAGACCTCCTACGGTACACCGGTCTTTATTAATAAACGTGTGACCGAGGTTGATCATATAGTGTGCACTGGCAGTGTAGTACATCATTTTTTTGCGGGCTTTGGCGGCGGGCGCAAGGCTATTCTCCCGGGTGTTGCCTACTATGAGACTGTTAGAAAAAACCATAGCCTGATGCTTGATCCCCATGCCGTAATTGGTAAGTTAGCGGGTAATCCAATCTATCATGACCAGGTAGAGGGAACTGAAATGTGCCGTCCTTCATTTTTGCTTAACGTCGTACTTAATGAGAAGAAAGAATTCCTCAAAGTCTTTGCCGGAGACTATATTCAGGCACATCTGAAATGCTGCAAACTTGTTGAAGAAGTATATGGGGCCCGGATACAGCAAGAAGCGGACTTAGTGATTGCATCCTGTGGCGGTTTCCCCAAGGATATCAACGTGTATCAGTTACAGAAGACGATGGATAATGCCTGGTGTGCTGTACGGGAAGGCGGTGTGGTGATTATCCTGGGAGAATGTGCGGAGGGCTCTGGTTCAGCGACATATGAACAGACAATGCAGCAGTATAGAACGCCAGAACAAGTGGAAAGCGCCATTAGGGCTGATTTCCAGATTGGTGCCCATAAAGCGTATGCGGTCACACGCTTGATGAAAAAAGCCCAGTTTATTTTGGTTTCGTCGATGGCGCCGGAGCTTGTTCAACTGCTACTCTTTACACCGGCCAGGGATATCGTAGCGGCATTGGCACTGGCCTTCACTAAACTAGGGCCTCAGCCCAGTATCACACTTATGCCTATGGGGAGCCTCACAGTACCTTTGCTTGAAAAGTAAACAATAAGGTAATTATGACAAGTGACAGTTAGCTATTTTTGCAGTAAAATAGGGATAGACAATAAGTAAATAACACTAAGAAACGTAGTTCCATCATTTGAGGGAGATGTATTCTAATGATTACCAGACGTCAGTTTATAGCAGGGGGCATAGGTACGATGACGGCCCTGTTAGGTCTGTCTTTGGTTCCTGAATATAAGGTTATCGATCAACTGATCAACAGCATACCTGTTTTGCTCTATCATCGCGTGGGTCCTGAGACTGACGATTTAACGATCAGCACTAAACGGTTTGAGCAAGATATGGAAAGCCTATCTCAGGAAGGCTATAATACACTGTCACTTGCGCAGGTTAAACAACGCTTGCGGGGCGGCCATTTACAACTCCCCGACAAGCCGCTTATTATTACCTTTGATGATGGCTATCTCGATAATTATACCAATGCCTTTCCGGTGTTGCAAAAATACTCCATGAAAGCGAGTTTCTATATCATTACAGGCATGATGGGAAATAATGATCGCCTGGCAGCAACCCAAATCCGTGAGATGGAAGCTGCCGGCATGGACTTTGGCTCACATACCGTTACCCATCGGCAATTGGCGGAATTATCCCCCCAGGAGGTTGCCAACGAACTGAATCAGTCTAAGTTTGCGTTAGAACAGACGTTAGGAAAGCCGGTTAACTTTATCGCTTATCCCTGTGGCAGCTATCGGCCAGATACCACACAGGCTGCTACACAAGCCGGATATATCGGCGGGTTTTCCACTCAATACGGATTTGCAATGTTTAACAATCATTTAGCTATCAGAAGAATCCCTGTTTTTCACTTTGACCGCTCGATTGCGTATGTTATGCTACGCAAAGGCTTACTGCCAAGTATGCTGGGCTAAAAGCTTTGTTGATCTACGGTTATTCTTTAATAAGGTCCGAAGCCCTTTGATTTTATTAGCCGAGCTCAGTATTCTCACGAGATAGTAAGCTTTTCTATCAAAAAGATACTATTTGCAGGACTCAGCTGTCTACAGCATCGAGTATGCCGCGATATGGACCTGGGCATCACCATGCCGGATGATGAACTGTGGTATAATTTACCTAGGTTTATCGTTAAAAAGGAGATGTTCGATATGGGAGACAAAAGCCCGAAGAACAAAGAGAAAAAGAAGAAAAAGGCCGAGAAGAAGGTTGCTCCAGCATCTGTGATAAATAAAACTGAATGATTCTCCGGAAAAAACGCAACTATGAGATGGTTGCGTTTTTTCTTTGTCCGAATAAAGTTGGTGATTTTACGAATACTACCAATACTAGGAAAATGAGGTAATCTCATGACAAAGAATATGTTTGCTAAAGTATGGGAGCGGTCTAAGCAGCTAATCGACTACACACCGCCGACAACCCCGGACCTCTTCGTCTTAGATGAAACAAGGCCGTATGATACTGCCCAAAAGAGCGAACAACCAGACTCTTTGGAAGAGGTCGACCTTAGTCATCTTACGGCAATGGTAGAATTCGCCCAACGGCTTACCCTATATATAGAAAAGGTATCAGCTGCTATCGATCAGGATTCGTTAATTACCCGGATTGAACCCTTCAAAGCCGAACTGTCAGCGCTGGAAAAGCAATGGCAGGAACTGTTGCCGGTAATGTATGCTTACGAATATGGTCAAGACCCTGCCAACGCTGGAATTGGCACAAGCCTGGAGGAAAATAGGCAGGCGCTGGCAAGCATTTACCGGCTTCCCCGCAATAAAGACCTAGTTATCAGAGATATCGCGGTGGGAGAATGTCAAAGTGCGGCAGGCCTGATTATCTATATGGAAGGGATTGTTGACAGCCAAAAACTCAACCGTTTCGTGCTTGAACCGCTGATGGGGACTCAAAGTCAGCTCTACGACGGGGACACAATCGGGCAGATTATAAAAAAGGTCATTCCCAATGGTCAGGTACGGCGGGTAAATACGTTAAAAAGTCTGCAGGAAAGCATTAATACCGGTGATACAGCCCTCATCATCGACGGGATTGCTGAAGCAATTATTATCGAAACCAAAGGTTGGGAGCATCGTAGTGTCGATTCACCCAAGACCGAGCAAACGGTTCGTGGCTCACTGGCTGCCTTTAGTGAAAACCTGCGCACCAATACCGGGCTAGTGCGGTCTATGCTAAGAAGCAGTGACCTTGTTACCGAGATGGTTATAGTTGGCACCCGCGGGCAGCTTAACTGCGCCATCATGTATATTGATTCCATAGTCAATACTTCGCTGGTGGACGAAGTCAGGCGGCGGCTTCAGGGAATTGAAACCGATTATATCAGCGATTCGGCGCAGTTGAGCCAATTTATTGAGGATTCTCCGACCATCGTGTTTCCGCAAACAATGTCCACCGAACGGCCCGACCGGGTGGCCTCCCATCTGACAGAGGGGCGTGTTGCCCTTATTTTGGAGGGTAACCCCTTCGCCCAGATCTTGCCGGTGTCTTTCCTGAGCTTCTTTCATTCTGGTGAAGACTTCAGCTTAAAATCCGGCGTCACCAACCTAATGCGTACCTTGCGTTTATTTGGGGCCCTGATATCAACTGTCCTGCCTTCACTATATCTGTCCATAAGCTACTTTCACCCTGAAGCCATGCCGACAGAACTGCTGCTGGCTGTCGCCGGCTCCCGGGAAAACGTCCCGTTCCCGGCCTGGTTCGAGATTCTGATGATGGATATATCATTTGAACTGATCCGTGAGGCGGGGATCAGGATTCCCGGCATTCTGGGGCCGACTATCGGTATTGTGGGGGCCATTATTCTTGGCCAGGCAGCCGTAACAGCCCGTATTGTGAGCCCAATCGTTGTCGTCATTATCGCTATCACCGGCCTGGCCTCATTTACCATCCCGGAATATCGCATGGCAGCAGCCGTCCGGATTGTTCGCTTTATTTTTTATATCTTTACGGCAGCAATCGGGCTTGTCGGCCTGGCAATGGCCTGGCTCGGCCTTGTGGTCCTGCTGTGCCAAATGAAGTCTTTTGGCGTGCCATATATGGTGCCGCTGGGACCAAAAACAATTGCGAGCTATGATGTTGTTATCAGGGGACAAGTATATAACCAGGAAAATAGACCTGATGAACTGAACACCAAAGACAGCCGCCGCCAGCCGACCATCAGCCGGAAATGGAAGAAAAACCCCCCATCCTCTGGAGGTGATAAGCAGCAATGAGCTACCAAAGCGGCCGCATGGGTGTGGCGGAAGGTATGGGATTAGTTTATTCGATCACCTTTCCGCTGTTGTTTCTGTCAACCCCGGCTGATCTTGCCGAAGCTGCTGGTCCTCTAAGCTGGGTAATACCCCTCAGCGGTGGATTGGCAGCCGGTATTCTGATCTGGATCCAGCAATCACTGCTCAAGCGATATGGTGGCGATCTATTGTCGTTGTCAGAACTGCTGATGGGGCGGATTGGGGTTTATGCAATCAGCTTTTTCTATCTGTTTTCTATGTATGCAATCGCCTGCTTATGGACAAGGCAATTTGCTGAAAACACCTTGCTTACCGCTCTCCCCCGTGCGGAATTCACTAAAATTGTCTTATATTATGGCTTGATGGTGATGCTGCTGGTCTATTTTGGTATAGAAGGCCTCGCCCGTGCCAGCTACCTGATACTCCCGTTCGCTATCGGCGGCGTATTGTTAGCGTTTGCAGGCCTCATCCCGGTGTTAAAACCGCTATATCTTTTCCCTGTACTGGGCAACGGATTACCCTCAGTAGTCAAACCCACCATCCAGCTTATGGGGGCAAGTGTACCGATCGTTCTTTTACTGATTCTTGCTCCCGCTTTTCAGAACCCGCAAACTATCCAGGCAGCGATGCTTTACGGTATTGGCGGCGGCAGTATCATCCGGTCACTGGCCAATGCAGTCTATGTGGCGAGCTTCAGCGCTGCAATTGGGTTGGAGAAAACACTGCCGTTTTACGAAATGGCACGCCTGATATATATCAATCGCTATGTCCAACGATTAGAAGCCTTGTTCATCATACTTTGGGTAATTATCGGCATTCTCGGGATTGCGACATGTTTATATGGCACACTATATATCATCGCCCGGCTGTTCAGGCTGCCTACCCCCAAACCATTATTGCTCCCGCTTGGGCTGATCATGATTAATATCGCCACCATGCCTCCCGATGCGGGAACCGTCTCAACACTGGAGGACATTCTCTTTGAGAATATTTTAGCACCGGGGTTTATCATCACAACGCTGGTCCTGCTGGTTGCGGCACTGAAAAGGAGTCGGGAAAGAAGATGCGATTTGCCGTAATGATTCTTTTGATAACATGTATCCTGACAACCGGCTGTAGCAATAACGGGGCGCGGGAGACGGATGAAATTGCCTGGGTTATCTCAATCGGCATTGACCGGGCTGATGATGGGGATTTATTGGTTACCTATCGTATTGCTGTACCAGCCGCTCAGGCTGCCGGATCAGAAAACGGGAGTGGTGGGAAAGATACCTCGACGCTGATAACCATTAAAGCGCCTACGTTGGCAGAGGCCCGGAATCTATTGAACGCCAGCATGTCACGTGGGGTCAATTTATCCCAGGTGACAGCTATTGTAATCGGTGAAGACCTTGCCCGCCATGGTATCGAGGATTTGATTGGCCCACTTTTACGGTTCCGCGAATTTAGAGGAACAATTTTTATTATAGTCTGTACCGGAAAAGCCCTCGATATTTTCGAGGCAAATAAGCCGCCTTTAGAGTCGTTAGTCTCGCGCTGGATACATAACTCCATGCGTAACTATGATGAAACATCCTATTTTATCTCATTTAACCTGCAGGAGTTTTATACCCGTCTGAAGTCCAATAGTGGAGCCCCGCTTGCCGTTGGGTATGGGTTAAACCCTCTTTCCGGTCAGGACCAGGCTGCCGATATCCAACCAGGTGGCAAGACCAAGACCTACCTGCCGGGAGATGTGCCAAGACAAGGCAGCAATGCCACTGAGTTCATGGGGACGGCAGTATTTAAAGAAGATAAAATGGTCGGTTTTTTAGATACCGGGGAAACACGGGCGCTCAGTATTTTGCTTAATACATTCTCTTATGGTTTTCTGTCAGTCCCGGATCCACTGGCTACGAAACACCTGGTAACGATGAGCATTCGCAATGGCAGAGCCCCTAAAATCGACATAGACATTAGTGGAGAAGAACCTGTTATCAACGTTGATGTCCTCTTAGAGGGCGAAATCAGCGGTCTTCCCACCGGTATTGCGTATGAATCCAAGGAATACCTAAACCTGCTTGAAACGCAAGTCTCGAATACGCTGCAGCAGCAGATTGTCGACATGCTTGCCCGTACGCAGGCGTGGGGGACAGATGTCGTCGATTTCGGCTATTTTATCAGACCAAAGTTTATGACCATCGACGAAATAAAAAGCTATAATTGGGACCGGCGATTTTCCCAGGCGACATTTACGGTCAAGGTGAGCACTGAACTCCGGCGTACCGGTCTTATGCGGAAGACCCAGCCAATCCGAAGGGAGGCAAAAGATTGATCTTTCTCATGATTTTAGCTGTCCCGGCGGCAGCGCATGCCTTTATGTTTGGCCGGTGGCTGATGCGAAATGGTAATAGGACAGGCGGCTTTGTCGTATATTTAATAGCAGCAGCTTGCATCGCCCTGCCGATATACCGGTACATGTCGGCAGTGTAGAGTAATGATAGTTGTAATAGCATTGAGATTTGGGCAATGGATTCCGTTGAAGTAGGGGCAGACCGGTTGAGAGACCGGGATGCTCTTTTTTGTAAAAAAATACCTACAAATATTAATAATTATGCAAACTTGATGAAGGAATTTGCAGCAGTATTGACGAATGGAAATTCCTTACTATTATAAGAGGGGAGGATAGAGAATCTTTGTATTGCACTCCTAAGAGTTGTGACGGTAACATCGCGAAGACGCAGCAACATTGTGCATTATAGACCCGTGTTGGCTGCTGAAGCGCCTGGAGATGTCCTCATGACAGGGAGAGCAAGGGGTAAAAGGGTCGACCACTTAATTTAATTGCATAATTGCAAATTAGTGGTTGGTTCCCCTTAGACCGTTTTTGTTTAAATAAACATTAACAAAGGAGGAACAACTATGAAAAAACCATTTTACAAAATCTTGTATGTACAGGTGTTGATGGCCATTACCGTTGGCGTATTGCTGGGGCATTTTTATCCCGCAACCGGTGCCAGCATGAAACCGCTGGGGGACGGGTTTATCAAACTAATCAAGATGATCATTGCCCCCATTATCTTCTGCACCGTTGTCTTGGGGATAGCGGGTATGGGGGATATGAAAAAAGTGGGACGCGTGGGTGGAAAAGCGTTGCTTTATTTCGAGATTGTATCTACCCTGGCCCTCATCATTGGTTTGACAGTGGTCAATTTGGTGCGGCCTGGCGTCGGGATGAATGCCGACATCAGCACGTTGGATACCAAAGCAATCGCGACTTATGCCTCTAAGGCACAATCACAAAGCACGACCGATTTCATCCTGAATATCATCCCCAATAGTGTGGTGGATGCCTTTGCGAAGGGTGACATCCTGCAGGTGCTGTTGTTTTCCATACTTTTTGGTATTGCGCTGTCTCTTATGGGGCAACGGGCAAATAATATTATTAAAATCATTGACGAAGTATCCCACGGCTTTTTTCAGATTGTCGGGATTATCATGAAAGCCGCTCCGATCGGCGCTTTTGGTGCCATCGCCTTTACAATCGGGCAATATGGCCTGGCATCCCTGATTCCATTGGCAAAACTCATGGGAAGCTTCTATCTGACCTGCGTGTTGTTTATATTTGTAGTGCTGGGCTTGATTACCCGGATTTCCGGTTTCAGCATTATTAAATTTATTGGGTATATCAAAGAAGAGCTGCTGATTGTCCTGGGCACATCCTCTTCAGAGAGCGTGTTGCCCCGAATGATGGATAAGATGGAAAAACTGGGCTGCTCCAAGTCGGTGGTCGGTCTGGTAATTCCAACAGGATATTCCTTTAACCTGGACGGAACCTCTATCTATCTGACCATGGCCGCTATTTTCGTAGCGCAGGCGACTAATACGGATTTGACCATGGGGCAACAGCTCACAATGCTCGCGGTGTTGCTAGTCACCTCCAAAGGTGCGGCAGGCGTTACCGGCAGTGGGTTTATTACCCTGGCGGCAACGCTGTCGGTTATTCCGACAGTACCGGTGGCCGGCTTGGCCCTGATTCTGGGAATTGACCGGTTTATGTCTGAAGCCCGGGCTCTGACAAACCTGATCGGCAACGGGGTTGCAACAGTCGTAGTTTCCCGCTGGGAGAATGAGTTGGATTCTCAGCAGCTGACCCTGGGGTTGAATAAAGGGGATATTCCAACGCCATTGCAGACCAAAGAACAGATTAGTGGGTAGTAAAGTAAATGACTTAAGCCGGAGACACAACGCGTGTCTCCGGCTAGTTTGTCTTTGGTGAATCTTCTATTAAGTGCTGCTTGCTTGACAGAATAATAAGATATTATTAAAATGATATTAACACTAAGATAATATTAGGAGACAAAAGGTGATTGGTGGATGAGTGAGGTCAATAAGCAGGGGCTTACTGAAGCTGAATTTTTATCAAGCTATGATGCCAGTAAATATGATCGCCTGTCTGTTACCGTGGATATGCTAATTTTTACTGTAACCGAAGAGGAAAAAAAGAACTACCGTAAATTACCGGAGAAATCACTGCGCTTATTGCTGATCCGGCGGGGCAGCCATCCGTATAAGAACCAGTGGGCTCTGCCTGGGGGGTTTGTGCACTTGCGGGAGAGCCTTGACGAAGCGGCAAGAAGGAAGTTGCAAGAAGAAACCAACATCGGTGAAATATATATGGAACAGCTATATACCTGGGGGGCTGTAGACCGCGATCCCCGTACAAGGGTTATCTGTGCATCGTATATGGCCCTTGTTGATAATTCCAGCCTCAGAATTGAGGCTAGCCAGAATGTTGCCGATGCTGCCTGGTTTACTGTTTCCTGCAAGTTAGACGAGGAACAAAAAACAGTCACTGCTACAGGCTACATTTTGCAACAGGTATTTAAATTGAGGCTTTCTCATGAAGAGCAGGAGCTTTCAGCGGCCATAAAAACAGTGAAAACCGTAGAGAATAAAGGGACAAGGGTCGAACGGGATATTGTCGAATGCAGCGGGATTGCCTTTGACCATGCGAAAATCATTGAGTACGGCATCCAAAGACTGCGCAACAAAATTGAGTACACCGATATCGCTTTTAATCTAATGCCAGAACGGTTTACGTTAACAAAACTGCAGCAGGTTTATGAAATCATACTTGATACCGAGCTTTTAAAGGCAAACTTTAGACGGAAGATTGCGGATATGGTGGTTGAAACAGACGAGTATACCAGGGATGCCGGGCACCGGCCTTCCAAGTTGTTTAGGTTTAACCCCAAATGGATGAAGATTATCGAATGAGAGGAGAATGGGCATGGGGGACGTAGCCGGGGAAAGGATTAACTTAACACTGCTGACAGACTTTTACGAAATAACAATGGGGAATGGGTACTTTCAAAACAATTTACAAAATAAAATAGCCTATTTTGACATGTTCTTTCGCAAAGTTCCTGATGGCGGCGGTTTTGCCATAATGGCCGGGGTAGAACAACTGATCCAATACCTGAAGGGTCTCAGTTTTACTGATGCGGATATCGATTTTCTGAGAAGCAAGCAACTATTTAACGAGGAATTTTTACACTATCTTAGGAATTTCAGGTTTAGCTGCGACGTGTGGGCGGTGCCTGAGGGCACTCCTATCTTTCCCAATGAGCCGATAGTTACGGTCCGGGGGCCGATTATTGAAGCCCAATTGGTGGAAACCATGGTACTGCTGACAATTAATCATCAAAGCCTGATTGCAACCAAGGCAAACCGTATTGTCCGCGCTGCCCGGGGCCGGGCGGTTGTTGAGTTTGGATCAAGAAGGGCACAAGGGTATGACGGCGCCATTTTTGGCGCGCGGGCGGCTTTTATCGGGGGGTGCGTCGGCTCGGCCTGCACAATCGCTGAACGCGATTTTGGCATACCTGCTGTTGGTACCATGGCTCACAGCTGGGTTCAGACATTTAATAATGAAATAGATGCTTTTCGGGCTTATGCCCGGATATATCCTGATAACTGCCTGTTGCTGGTAGATACCTATAATGTGCTGAAATCTGGAATACCAAACGCAATCAAGGTATTTAATGAAGAGGTAGTAGCAAGAGGCTTCCGTCCCAAAGGTATACGTATTGATAGCGGCGACATCGCCTATCTGTCTAAAAAGTGCCGGAGAATGCTGGATAACGCTGGTTTTTCTGATTGCAAGATATTAGTCTCCAATTCACTGGATGAATACATAATCAGAGACATTCTGGTACAGGGGGCTAAAGTGGACTCGTTTGGTGTTGGGGAGCGGCTGATTACCTCTAAATCTGAACCTGTTTTCGGTGGTGTTTACAAGCTGGTTGCTGTTGAAGAGGCGGGCCAGATTGTTCCCAAAATCAAACTCAGTGAAAATGTTGAAAAAATAACGATCCCTGGTCACAAACAATTATGGCGGCTGTTTGAAAGTAACAGTGGGAAGGCAATCGCCGATGTGGTAACCCTGGCTGATGAAAGCATCGATGAAACTTATGTAATATTTGATCCTGTACATACCTGGAAGAGAAAGACGGTAAGCGGTTTCTTTGCTAAAAAACTTTTGACGAAGATATTTGATAAAGGTAAGTGTGTGTATGAGAACCCTGATTTAAAAACCATTCAGGGCTATTGCCAGGAACAGGTTGGAACATTATGGGACGAGGTTTTGCGATTTGAGAATCCCCATAATTATTACGTGGATTTATCACAGGCGTTATGGGATGTCAGGGAGAAACTGCTGATGGAGTTTTCGGTTAAGTAACTTCAAGCTTGCTTGCAAGCAGTGATTCGCCGGCGATACAGCCTGCTGTATGACAAGGAGGTCGAGAGAAAATCTCTCGACCTCCTTGTATTCTCAGGCTTTACCATTCAGTACGAATACTCAGATCTGCTTTTTGTTGGGCTTCGCCTATTTTGAATAACCGGTACAGAATATATAAAATGGCATACCAGACCGGGGCAACATATAAGGCCACCAGATTATCGTGGTCATACCCCATACCCAGGGTTACCGCCAGCATAAAGGCACCAACTACATAATTCGCGTAGGGATAACAGGGCATCGGATATTTGAGATTGGCAATCTGTTCAGTTGTCAGATTTTTCCGCCACTTGTACTGAATATACATGATTAGCGACCAGGTCCACATACAACCTGTTGTTGTGATTGCGGACATATAATAAAATACGTTGTCAGGCGAGATATAGTTTAAATAAACACCAATCAGACACACTGCACCGGAGAATAGAATACCATTTGCCGGTACCTGGCTTGACGACAGTTTGCCTAAAAAGGCGGGAGCCTCATTCCGGAGCGCCAGGCCATAGAGCATCCGTCCACAAACATAGATACAGCTGTTGAGGCAGGAGGCTGCCGAAGACAGAATGACCAGATTGATCAGTGAGGCTGAATAAGGAATCCCTGCTTTCTCAAAGATCATGACAAACGGGCTGACACCTTTGGGCAGGGTTTCATAAGGGAATATCGATAAGATCGCAACCATCGAGCCCACATAGAAAATCAGCACCCGCCAGAACACCTTATCAATGGCTGATTTGAGGGAACGCTCAGGATCAACAGCCTCGCCGGCCGTAATCCCGATAAGCTCAACCCCGGAATAAGCAAACACGACCATAACCAGGGCCATGGCAACACCGGTCCAGCCAAAAGGCATAAAGCCGCCATGGGTCCACAGGTTAGAAAAACCAATCGCCACACCACCGTTGCCAATACCAAAGAGAATCATTGCAAAACCAACTACCAGCATGGCAATAATCGTAACAACCTTAATCAAAGCAAACCAGAACTCAAATTCGCCATAGTATTTAACCGCAATCAGGTTAACCGCCATAATAACACCCAGACAGATGAGGGCCGGAATCCATTGCTCAAGGTCTGGTGCCCAATATTTCATGTACATACTCACGGCTGAGATCTCGCACATCGCCAAAACAACCCATTGGTACCAATAATTCCAGCCGGTAATAAATGAGACCAATGGTCCGCAGAAAACCCGGGCATAGCCGGCAAAGGATGATGCTACCGGGTTTTCTACAGCAACCTCGCCCAGGGCCCGTAACACAAAATACATGACAATACCGCCAATCGCGTACGCCAGGGTAAGCGCCGGCCCTGCCAGCTTGCTTGCCTGGGCTGAACCCATAAACAGCGCAACACCGATAACACCGCCAATGGCAATCAACTGTATATGCCTGTCTTTGAGATCCTTTTTAAGATTCTCCTTTTCCAGGTGGAGCGTGTTTTCCTTCATTATACTCGCCTCCTCTTATTTTTATATAAAGAAACGCCTGCCAA
>JAQSXM010000336.1 GCA_029256645.1 Sporomusa sp.
TAAATAAATACTATCGTATAATTTTGGGGATATGGCCCAGAAATACCTGCCGGCAACCGTAAATTGCCTGTTACGTCAATAATGCTGCCTTCGAAGGGTAAAAGCCCTGACAGGGAAGTTTCGCTCATATACTGCCAAGCGGAGTTTCCCTGTTAGGGCTTTTTTGCATTTTCTGGTCATACCCTATTAACGCAGGAGGCTATCATGGATTTATTAAAACAAAGAATTCAGACTGACGGTCTGATTTTGAATAATTCTTTGCTAAAAGTTGACTCTTTTCTAAACCAGCAGATTGATCCTGAGCTTATGATGAGAATTGGCGAAGAGTTTGTCAACCGCTTTAAAGGCGAACACATTACTAAAATTTTGACAATCGAATCCTCAGGCATCGCAGCTTCGGTTATGACCGGACTGCTGCTGCATGTACCTGTCGTTTTCGCCCGCAAACGCAAGCCAAAGGTAACAAGCGATGATGTGTATACCGCCAAAGTTTATTCCTATACCAAAGGCGAGAGTAACAACATCATTGTGTCCAAACAATTTTTACAAGCTGATGACAGCGTGCTTATTATTGATGATTTTTTAGCGAACGGAGAAGCCGCTGCCGGTTTGGCTAATATTGTTGAGCAGGCTAATGCCAAAGTCGTAGGTATAGGTATTGTGATTGAGAAGTCTTTCCAGCCTGGGGCCCAGAAATTAACAGGGGCCGGTTACCGGGTTGAATCACTCGCCCGGATCAAATCGTTTTCCAACGGGCAAGTCAATTTTTTGTAAGCAAAGAAACTCTTTATGAATTAATCTTTACCTTTCAGCTTACTTCAATATGAATAACCGATACATCTGTAGTAGCTATCAGCCGATAGCTACTCTTATTATCCCCTTCCAACCGTTTGAGAAACCAACGCCTCCCCAGGTCTTTCCTGCTCGGCAGGGATACCGCAAAAGCCAGTCTGTTTGTTCCAGTGGTCAAACAAGCCGGAAACAACGACAGGTTGCTTTTACTAATTACTCGGTGCGGCACATTGGGATTAACCTGGCAGATAATTAATTCCTGCCCGTCCTTTTCAATCTGCTGGAGAATCTCATTCATTATATCGGTGTCTGTGAAAACAGCTTTGGGTTCAATTAAGATACCCAGTTCATAAATTTTCAAGATATCAACCCCCAGAGGCTTTAAGCTAATATTGTACTATTTACACACCTGCTCTTAATTAATTCAATCGCAGGTGCTTTCCAATAGTGTTTCGAATTGGGCCAACAGCAGACATTTGTCTTTACGATCTTCAGGCTGTCTGCCCCGCTCATCCTGTATCGATACAAAACCAGCTCGCGTGTACATAGGATTAGCCCATGTACAAACAATTACATTAAACTTTTCAGTGCCGTGATGTACTCTTATTCTGCGAATACGCTCCTGTAGCATCAGCGAATTGATACCCAGGTGCCTCCATTTAGGCACAACAGTAGCCCAGGATAATTCATACACCGAGAATCCACACATTGACGGAGCCCACGCGGCTACGCCGATCACGCCGCCATTAACAATCGCTAAAATAAATCTTGCTCGAATATAGCCTTCAATATCACCGTTTAGAAAAGCCTTCATTTCTGCTTTTACATAAAGCAGACTCTCTTCTTCCCAGCCGCCTATGACAAACACGTTCAGTGCTTCTTCAAACCGATCTTCTGTTAAATCAACTAATTCAACATTAAACATAATGCACCTCCCTTGTCATTGTGTAAACGCCATAACGAATCAGAGCCATAATCTCCAGTATAAAGGCAATTATGGCTCTGAGTCGTTATGACAAAGGACTTTTCCTTTATTTTACTACGCTCAAATATCGACATTATGTGTAACGCTAGCTTTTATTGGCAGGGATATTGTTAAGCCGTAACGAAAAAAGGCTTAATCCAAGAGCCATGCAAGGAGGTTTTATTGCTTGAAATCCAGCAAATTTATACTTTTACTACTATTTTGCAGTGTAATTAGCATCATTCTTTATTCTCAGCGATTTTTTACAGCTGAATTATCAACAATTGAGAGCAATATTGAAATAGTACAGAACCATCACATAAAACAATCCCGCAAGGTTGTTGATATCCAGACTAAAATCAACAAAGTTCCTTTGCTGCTGTGGAAATTTATGCTGGCAGACTCCGAAGAAAAAAAATCGTATCTTACCAAACAATTAATTGATCAAATCGGCGAGATCGAAAATGAACAATTAGTTACTTTTAACAGAGATTCGGATGAAACAGTTTTATATAGTTATGTCCAGAAAAACTGGATTGACTACAAACATTTCGTTTTAAAAACAATCTCCGCTGACAAAAATAATGACCCGGTGACCGCCCAGGATGCTTTGACAACAAGCCTCATTTATCTTGAGCGGGTAAATGATAGCATGAAAATGATTGTTGACTTCCATCAAAATGATGTCTCGCAGAAAACAGCGAATGTGGCTGCTATTGCCCAGAGTTCAAAACAGAATGTATTCGTGTTTTCCTTCATTGCAATTGCAATCTTCCTGTTTGTTGTCTGCATTACCTTCCGGAAAATTATCTTAACAGAAAAACAGCTGCGCAAACAAGTCCTAGAACTCGCTGAAAAAAATGCCCTGCTGGCAGAAAAAAACCTCCGAATCAGGCAGTTGGCTTACGAGGATAATCTTACAGGCCTAGCCAATAGATATGCATTTCAGTCCGCATTAGCAAAGGAATTAAGCGCTGTCTGGATAAACAACAGCACCGGCTCAGTCGTTTTCTTTGATATTGATGGCTTTAAACAGGTTAATGATCGCTATGGACATGACGTAGGCGATGAGCTTCTCACTATTATCGGAACCCGTATCAAATCCTTATTAGAACCTGAGATTTCTTTTGGCGCACGTTTTGGCGGCGATGAGTTTGCTCTGTTCTTTCGCAACATTACCGTAACAGGAATTGTTCCTGTTCTTGATAAACTTTTGAACACAGTTTTTGTACCGGCTGAAGTTCAGGGCATATCGTTCCATCCCACGGCCAGTATCGGAGTGGCTTTTTACCCACACCAGGACAGTAACGCCGCCGGCTTACTAAAAAAGGCTGATATCGCTATGTATCAGGCCAAGGCTAAGAAAAATGCCTATGTACTGTATAATGACAGTATGAAATAAAGTGCTTTTCAGCACTATGCCACTTCTTGACAAGGCAGCTAACGGCAACGTATACTGACATCACATAAGCGAAGGTGTCAATGTTGACCTCCTAACACATAGTGTGTTTAGGAGTTTTTTGTTATCGGCGCAAACCATGTTTTCTTTATCAATTCGAAAGGATGATACTAAGTGAATAACGCCACCGGCCAAATAGATTTAGGCAAACTACTAGCAAATAAATCTATTACTACATGGTTTCAACCAATTGTCTCAGTCAAACAGCACTCAATTGTAGGATATGAAGCCCTCTCCCGTGGCATACAACCGTGTACCAAGGAGCTCATCGCTCCCAACACCTTGTTTTCTTTAGCCGCAGCGACTAATCAGTTGGTGGAATTAGATAGAATATGCCGGGAGAAAGCGTTAGAGAACTATAAGCCACTGTCAACCCTTAATGAGCGCAAGCTCCTGTTTATCAATTTTGATACCGCTATTATTGATGAGGGGGTCGTAGGCTCAGGCAATCTGAACAATTGCGTGCAGCGGCTCGGATATAAGCCCTCTTCAATCGTCATTGAAATTATTGAATCCAAGGTGTGTGATATCGGAGCGCTAAAAAGCTTTGTTGCCAGGCATAAAGAATTAGGGTTCCTGATTGCACTGGATGATCTTGGCAACGGGCATTCGAATTTAGACCGGATTTTTCATGTACGACCTGATATCATTAAAATTGATCGCTGGCTGATCAGTGGCTTAGATACCGATTATTATAAGCAGGAACTGTTTAAAGCACTCGTTTATATGGCTAAAAAAACCGGTTCACTGGTTATCGCCGAGGGAGTCGAGACCGAAGCGGAGGCACTAGCCAGCCTGGAATTCGGGGCTGACTTGCTGCAGGGATATTATTTCTCCAGACCGCAGCCACTAGAAGTGATATGCCCCCTGTGTTTTAACAACAAGCTGGATCACATATCATCCAGTTTCAGAAATTCTAAACTTAGAAAAATCACCAATGACTGCTGCAAAAAAAATGATTATCATATACTTCTGCGTGATGTGCTGGAGCAATTAAGTACAAGGTCCTCCGATTATTTCGAAGCCACACTGCAGCAGGCGATACTTAATAACCCCCTTATTCAATACTTATATATACTGAATATAGACGGAACTCAGATTACCGACAGTATCGGAGTGCCCGGTTCG
>JAQSXM010000337.1 GCA_029256645.1 Sporomusa sp.
AATGCTGATCTTCCCACAGTTGTGGCATTTCAACTCTTCCGCCTACTGTTTATCCTCATTGTCTGCGTACCGGCAGCCAGGTGGTGGTTACACAGGCATGGCCACATGTGCAGTTAATTCACCGAACATCCCTTTTTCGTTCAATGTCCCGCAGCCTATTAAGAAACCGCTCAACTTTACCTACTTCTCCAATTACCTCATATTCATAAAGCCAGTTGCCTGTTTCGCTATGGCTCTCGACAAATCGAACATCAAGCAGACATTCATTGCCCAGTATATCGACCCGGCGCGGCTCAAGCGGGGTGATGACAGTTTCATTAACCTTGACAAATTTACGCAAATTATTTACCTCACTTACCTAATCAAAATAGTCTTTTTTCTATTATACAAGGATTATTGTCACCCGTCATCTGTAACTAAATATCCGGAAAAAGTTTGATTTATCTTGACTTTTTTTCATTTTCATATTACATTGGTTGTGTCGAGCCCCTCTTCGAAAGACAAAATATGACAAGGTGAGTGATTAATTAATGTCAGAAAGAATGAGCTTGCAAGATGTTTTACGGGAGTATGGTATCCCACTCGCAACCCTCAATGTAACAGCCTCACACCAGGACTGCTCAGCACTCCGTGAACGTCTGATTGCCATCAGAGACCTCAGCCAAGCCAAAGAACAAGGCTATCTGGAAGTAGCCTGTACATTTTATATTGATGTCCATGATATTGACCGGTATTTATCCGGTGAACTGCCTAATTTAGCTGAAATCTTTACTTTCCCTGAAGATGTTAAAACCCACAAGGAGGAATAATATGAAAAAACTATTAATCTTAACGGTTCTGTTTATGTTTGCATTTACTACTGTAAGTTTTGCTGCGGTGAGCGGCTCTAAATCAAGATCCTCTTCGCCGGCGCCTAGACCAGCTACAAACCAGGCAGCACCTGCTAAAGATACTACCAGTGACTATAAACCCTCGGCTCCGGCTCAGAGTTATGGCGACAAAACTCCGGCGGCGGCGGCAAAACCTAATTCCCAGCCTGCGCAACAACAAAGCGGCGGTGGCTTTCTGCGTACCGCAGGTCTCCTGGGCGGCGGCATGCTCTTAGGCAGTATGCTTGGCGGTATGTTCGGTTTTGGCAACTCAGGCATGTTTGCCTCCATTATGGGAATGTTGTTTAATGTGATTTTGTTAGGCGCAGTATTTATGGCCGGACGCTTTTTGTGGGAAAAATTTAAGAATCGTGATAAAAGACAACAGCGATAACAAGTAACCGGGATGCAACTGCATCCCGGTCTTTTTTTTCCTAAATCTTGCTTTCAATAGCCTCTATCACAGTCTGAATAACCTTTTTCCTGGCATACTCTTTAGAATTAGCTTCTACCAGGGTCCAGGGGGCATAGGTTGTGCTTGTGCGGAAAAACATTTCGTCAACAGCATGCTCATACAACTCCCACTGTTCCCGGTTGCGCCAGTCTTCACCGGTAATTTTCCACTGTTTTCCCGGGTTAGCCAATCGTTCTTCAAAACGGTGTTGCTGTTCGTCTTTATCAATATGCAGCCAGAATTTTATCAGTACTGCGCCAAAACTGACCCACTGCGCTTCCATTTCATTGATCTCTTTGTACGCTCGCCGCCATTCTTTTTCCTGACAATAGCCTTCTACCCGTTCAACCAGAACCCGCCCATACCAGCTGCGATCAAAAATTGCAATATGACCTGTCTTAGGGACATTACGCCAGAAACGCCACAAATAGTGATGCGCTTTTTCTTCAAACGTTGGCGCGCCGGTTGGAATAACAGTATAGCCGCGGGGATCCATATCCTGGGTAAGACGGCGGATGGCACCGCCTTTGCCGGCAGCATCCCAGCCTTCAAACGCAATAATCACCGGGATTCGTTTGCTATAAATAAGGTGCTCCAGTTCCCTCACTCTGGTCTGGTAAAATTTCATCGAGTTTTCATACTCTGCATCCTTAAGGGTTTTTGTCAGGTTAACCCCAGCGAGAATGGATGAGGCAAATATCTTCGGCAGCACTGATGCGGCCGGCGGCGTCTCAAGCGGTAGTTTCTTTTCCAGATTGGCTGCAGCTGAAACAGCCGCCAATCGTTTTTCCAGGGCCCCGATAACAGTAGCAATGATTTTTAGGGTAGCATATCTCCGGTCATGGGCTTCAATAATGGTCCATGCAGCACATTCGGCATCAGTCTGCTGCATCATCTCTTCGATTGCCAGCAAAAATTTATTATATTGCCGATGATGCTCCCAGTCAGTCTCGGTTACCCGCCAGGCAGTAGCCGGGTCTTGTTCCAATTTCTCCAGCCGTTTCCGTTGTTCTCGCTCGCTAATATGCAGAAATAGCTTAATGATTAGCGTCCCATCATTTGATAGCTGCCGCTCAAACGACAGGCTGTCATGAAATGCGTCTTGCAGGCCATGCGCGCCAGCCCCATTTGCCACTCTGTCAGCTAAAATTTTTGTGTACCAGCTTCGGTCCAGTATTACGATCCGCCCGCACTGGGGTGTTTTATTCCAGAATCGCCAGAAGTAGGGCCGCCTCACGGCGTCTTCATTGGGCTCTCCGATAGAGTAGACATTAAACCCCCGCGGATCAAGCGACAGAATCAGCTCATTAATCAGGGTTCCTTTACCTGCTGCATCCCAGCCCTCAAAGAGGATTAAGACTGGAATCCCTAAATCCCGGGCCTGCCGCTGTAACGCCCCCAGCCGTTCACGCAATTCATCAATCAGCTCTTTATACTCAACTTTGCCAAGCTTCTTCTTCAAGTCCACCTTCTCCAGCATAGCGGCGGCCTCCCCCAATACTTATATCCGAGATCCTTGTTCTCCCTATTCTATTTACTATATCCTTATTCTAACAAATCCCTGGCCTGCAGTCACAGATTTTTTAAATATTTCCACCTGATCTACCGCCTCTGAGCATAATAAAAACATTCGGATTGCGCTTAACGTAATCCGAATGTTTTTATTATGCTCGTCTACACTTCTATATCCACTTTTTGACGAATAAGGTCTTGCTTGTTAACAGTATTGCTCTGTGTTGAACTAGATGGCTGAGCCTCTGTCTTTTTCTGTTTTAGCTGCTGTATTTGCACCTCAACAGTTTGGATCTGGGCCTGGATTACCTGGATCTTCTTTTGCTTTTCTGTTTCGGAGGTCTTTTTGTCCTGATTTATTTCATTTATTTCCTTCTGCAGGGCTTGTTTTTCTTGTTCCAGGGTTTTTGTTTCATCCTGGCTACTGGTTTGACTTAGTTGAACACTGCTAGCTTGACCAATGGATGATATCGCCATATCACATATCGCTCCCTTTCCTACCAATAATATGTTCTTTAAACTATTATCGGTAATTAGCATTGGAAATTTCTTTGAAAAATCAAATATGAATTAAATATTGTAAATTGTCTACTTAAACTCAAAAAAAAAGCCACCCCTTGGGCGGCCGGAACAGGTTGGATGCACGGTTATGTTTTAGCCGGGTTACCGCTAAATAAGCGGATAAACCATAATAGAATCGCAGCTCCGATTATGCTTGTAATAAGCTGACCAATAACACCATACTGAGCAAAACCGATTAAAGAAAGTGCGAATCCACCAATGAATGCGCCAGCTACACCGACAATAATATCAACCCACAACCCAAAACCATGGCCTCGCATTAGTTTTCCTGCTGCCCAGCCAGCCACCGCCCCGATAATTAGAAACCAAATTGCATTGCCCATTAAAAAAACACCTCCAACAGTAGTATTTACTTACTTAATCTAGATAATACCACCATAGATTATCGCAAATAGAAGGACTGATATTCACGGAAACGATCATCCTAGCCAACGAAATTAAGCTGCCAATCCTATTAGGATAAGCAGCTTCAAAAACTAATTAATCATCATCATCGTCATAACGCTCATCAGACCTCCAGCCATGGTGCCAACCCCAGCCAGGTTTCCCCCAGACTCCCCAGCCAAATTTATTCCAATTCCAGCCAGGCCACCCCCAGTTGCCACCCCAGCCACTATTATTCCAACCACCCCATTTATTGCCCCCCCAGCCTCCTACTCCAATGATTAACTGGCGTGACAGCTTGGTTCCACAATTTGGACAACGAGCCATAGCACTACCTCCTTTCGCTGTTTTGTTATATACTATGTAACCGCAACCAAAGTGTTCCCAAATTAAATACCAAAGCCTCAGCCCAATATCAGGATTAACCTATGTCCGCTCAATAAACCATTTACCCTCATCACAGAACAGGTACACCTGCTTGCCAGAAATTAAACAGTTATACC
>JAQSXM010000338.1 GCA_029256645.1 Sporomusa sp.
CAAAAAAAGGCTCCCTGTATTATCTTTATTGACGAAATTGATGCCATTGGACAAGCCCGTACAAGTATCGGACGGATGGGGGGCAACAGCGAGCAGGAAAATACACTTAATCAGTTGCTGGCAGAAATGGACGGATTTCAGGCCAATTCCGGTGTAGTCATTATGGCGGCTACCAATCGCCCGGAAATTCTGGATGCTGCATTGATACGGCCAGGGCGCTTTGACCGGCAAATTCAGGTAAACTTACCGACTGAACCTGGTCGTCTTGAAATTCTTACAATTCACACCCGCAGCATGCCTCTGGACAGTGACGTAAATCTTGATCGCCTTGCTAAGATAACAGCCGGTTTCTCAGGCGCTGAACTGGCCAATATTGCCAATGAAGCCTCCCTGTTAGCCATTCGGCAACAATCTAAAACGATTTCTATGGCTGATTTTGACCTGGCTATTGAACGGGTTGTAGCCGGACTGCAGCGGAAAACGCCCCTTTCTGATAATGTCCGGACTAAGGTTTCTTATCATGAGGTTGGCCATGCCCTTACTGCTTATTACCTCCCCGGTACTGATCCGGTTCACAAAATCAGTATTATCCCTACAGCCAAGGGGGCATTAGGCTATACCATGCAGATGCCGGAGGAAGACCGCTATATTATTGGAGAAAATGAGCTTAAGGCCCGCATGGCCGTAATGCTTGGCGGAAGAGCGGCCGAACTTATTATTTTTGATGAAGGCTCTACGGGTGCGTCAAATGACCTTGAACGGGCAACTGAAATGGCGCGACGCATGGTTACTGAGTTCGGGATGTCCCCCAAGTTAGGACCGGTTCGTTATGCTAATACTACCGGGACCTACCTAAGAAGCGGGACCTCAGGCCGGGAGGATTTGAGTCCTGCGACTATATCGTATATTGATGAAGAAATTCATCGATTATTAAATGAAGCACAAAATACAGCTAAGCAGATTTTAACAGAGCATATTGATGTTTTACATGAAGTTGCAAAGTTTCTAAAAGATAAAGAGGTAATTTCAGGAGATCAGCTTACCAGTATTGTAAATTCAAGGTCTTAATAATGAAGTTAGTTAATTTGTAATTTCGGAAATACATTTTGCCAATGCGCTACGGAAAGCAGCATGGCTGCCAGTGGTACCTAATAAAGGCTGATAGCCTATATCCTTAGCGGCTTTATCCCAGCTAAGGCACCACGTTTCGTTGAGAAACGCAGGGCCGTTCCAGTCTTGAGCGTCTATCAACTGCAGCCGTGATGTTGATTGTGTTAAATGGATAATTGTCTGGCCGATTTCTTCCCAGGATAAAAACAGACTGCCAATATTGTAGGTGTTGCCGACAGCTGCCGGTCTGGTAGCAGCCAGTTCAACGGCTGCCCCTAAGTCATTCATACTAACAAAGACCCCCCCGGCACCGGCCACCATTTGTAAGGGCTGGCCGGTGAGGGCCAGTTTTACTAGTTCACGCAGGTGTTTTCCCCCGATAGTATTGCCAAAGGCCCACCAAAAACGAAATACAGTAACAGGCAGGTTTTGCTGGCGGCCAAGGGCCAAACCTAACTGCTCGGCACAAAGCTTAGCAACTGCATATAACGGCTTGCGTGCGTGCTCTGGCCGGCAAAAATATTCTTCATCAACAAGCCCGGCAGGAGGCTTACCATAAACGCCGGCAGTGCTTGTATAGATAAATCGCTTTACACCTGTGGCTGCACAGGCGTTTAGCAAATTAATTTGTCCGATCATATCATTACTAAATAAAATCTCTGGTTTGTCACTAAAACTCCAGGCTAAATTTACAACAACATCACTGCCGTCAACGATATCTTTGAGTAAAGCTAAATCCATAAGATCTGCTGTATAGGCAGTAACATTGTTTTTTGCTCGGGCAAAGGGTGCGTCATTTTTATCGAGTATTACTAATGTATGGCCTTGTCGGCTGAGATACTCTGTGAGGTTTTTTCCTACATCACCAGCTCCGCCTGCTAAAAGAATTCTCATAATCTGATCTCCCTTATAAGTCGTTATGAATATCAACTTATAATCACTTTACCATCACGAGGTAATTTTAGGGAGACTATCTTACATTTTGTAAATAAGAATAATAAATATCATGTGGACGTTTTCTCATCTCTCAATGCTGATTGTGACGAATATAGCAAGGTTCCTTAACCCTGAACAAAGTTAACTGGCAATTAAGCTTTACAAGTACTACCGATTATCTTTACAATATGATTACAAACAATTCGTTGTAGAAATTTAATAGGGAAAGGAGCCTTCCATGAAAACTACAATTTTCTACTTTTCAGCCACCGGAAACTCATTGCATGTCGCAAGATTACTTGCTGAAAAACTGAGCGAATGTACCCTGGTGTCGATAGCAAGTTTACGCGATAATGAAATAATAATGGCAGCTACTGAACGGGTTGGTTTTGTTTTTCCGACGCACTACTTCGGGCTGCCTCCTATTGTCAGCACACTTATTAGCAGGATTGATATGGACAAAGTTCAATACTCCTTTGCTGTCGTGACAAATGGCAGTAGTCGATATTTTAGCAGTGCACTGCATCAGGTTGAGGTGCTTTTGGCGAAAAAGGAGAGAAAGCTGGATGCTGGTTTTCATGTAGAGATGATTTCAAGTTATATTCCCCTCTCTGACATTCCGCCAACAGAAAAAATGAATCGAAAGCTAGCAGAAGCAGACCGGATAATAGAAAAAATTGCCCATGCGGTTTTGACAAAAAAAAGTATTCATGAGGGAGAGCATCTTTGGGCCCCATTCAATGCCATTAATAAGTACTGGAAGAATAACCGGCTATCTCAAGCTCATCGTAAGTTTTCGTGTACAGATGCTTGTATATCATGCGGCAACTGTAAGAAAGTCTGTCCTGTTAACAATATTCGCTTGCAAGATGGCAAGCCTAAGTGGCTGGACAATTGTCAGGAGTGTTTAGCTTGTCTCCATTTCTGTCCGGAGAAGAGTATCGAATTTGGCGGACGTACGGTAGGCAGAAAACGGTATCACCATCCTAAGATATTGGCCGCCGATATTATAAATTCGAAATAAATGTTATAAAGGCCTTACTCAGAAGATTGTTCTCAGACAGGTTTGTCGGGGGACAATCTTCTGCTATGCTCATCAAACATCTTTTTTTGTGTTAACGGTACAGCTGTTTAAACTTTTTTGTTTTCAGGATTGCCCAAAAAATCCTTGATGGTATATAATGGAAAAAAATAGCTAGTTTTTTGAGCTATCTGATTTTAGCCTTAGCTGAAGAAAGCTTTTGGGTGCCTTTTTCGATAAATAATTTAGGAGTGGATTTTGGTGGAGCGTTCAGTGTTAAAACTGGAACCTGATAGCAAAAAAACAGAACTTCCTTTTGGGGATGCGATTCGTAAAACATATAACGTTGTGGGAAAAAAATATCATGAATTATTTCATGATGAAATGAGCAAAAAAGACTATGACTGTGAACTGCTTAATCAGTTCGCGACACATTTTACGAGTAATTCTTTAATATGCGACGCAGGATGTGGTCCTTCTGGGCATATAGGACGTTACTTATTTAATAAAGGATTAGATGTTTGGGGTTTGGACTTATCGGAAGAATGTATAAACATAGCAAGGAAAGTAAATCCCGGAATGAGATTTGAAGTAGGTAACATGGCGGATATGGATATTGATGATAGTTCATTAGACGGCATAATCAGTTTCTATTCCATAATTCATACACCTAAACAGTATCAAAGCTTGATTTTTAGGGAGTTCAATAGAACCCTAAAGAAGGGTGGGAAACTCTTGCTTGTTGTGAAGCAGGGGGATAGTGAAGCGGAAATAGAAGAATTACTTGGTTTTGAAACTAAACTATGGTTTACTCATTTTAGTGAAGATGAAATTCGGGATTATTTAAGTCAGAACGGTTTTGCGATTAGGTTCCTGGAGACTAGAAAGCCATATGACTTTGAGATTAGTAATTCGCGTATATATGCTATAGGAGAAAAGAAAGATGATTGATATCTAGGCGGTTTATATAAAGGTAATGTTAACCAATGCATAGCAGAATTAGAAAGTAGCTAATTTTAAATGCATCTACCTATAGCGGGAGGATTTGCGTATGACAAGGTTCATCTCGGCCCAAATAAAGAGAACTCCTATCAGAGTTAGATCCTGACAGGAGTTCAAATAGAAGCGGTAGCAAACGTATAACTTAAGAATAAAGTAACAAGAAACGGGCAGAGAAATCCATATTCTCTACCC
>JAQSXM010000339.1 GCA_029256645.1 Sporomusa sp.
ACCGCAGAATTAGCCAAGCTGACCCGCAAGGAGGCTGTTTTAGTTGAAGAACTATCTCAGGCGGAAAATGCAAATGAACTTCGAAAATATGGTGATATTCTGATGGCCAACCTATATACTGTTACAGCAGGCGTTTATGAACAGGCTTTGCTGGACATATATAGTACAGAGTCAGACGCCCAGCAGATTGTTATTAAATTAGATCCTGAGCGATCACCATTGGAAAATGCGCAACAGTATTATCTGAAATATAATAAGGCCAAACGCTCTGAGGAGCATTTGGCCGGTCAGCTCAAGGAGTGTCAGGGCGAGATCGCTTATTTAGAGAGTATTGCCATAGCTCTTACCCATGCACTAGCCAATGCCGAAGTAAACGAAGTCCGTCAGGAGCTAATTACTGCCGGTTATATAAAAACATCGGAAAAACGACGCCCGCCAACGCCCCCGTCAGCACCGCTATCTGTGAAAACCAGTGATGGTTTTAGTCTTATTGTTGGCAAAAATAATCGGCAAAATGACCAGGTGACATTTAAACAGGCCCAACCTGACGATCTCTGGCTGCACACTAAAGATATCCCCGGTTCACATGTTATTATTCGGGGAGAAAACCGGGAAATTACCGAACACGCAATAAAAGAGGCTGCACAGTTGGCAGCCTACTTCAGTAAAAGCCGTCAATCGGCCAATGTTCCTGTTGACTATACCCAGCGGCGCCATGTCCGTAAGCCTTCAGGTGCAAAACCTGGTTTTGTCATTTATGATCATCAAAATACCGTATATGTAACGCCAGATGAAACACTTGTACAACAAATACTTAAACCTCAATAATTTCTTTAATGACAACCTGTTCATTGTCATCAATTGATGTCAGTTGCACGCTAACTATTTCTTTGCCTGAAGTCGGTACATTCTTTCCGACATAATCGGCTCTAATGGGGAGTTCGCGGTGGCCGCGGTCAATAAGCACAGCCAGCTGAATAGCAGACGGACGGCCAATATCAATGATAGCATCAAGCGCCGCTCGCACTGTACGTCCGGTAAATAGGACATCATCAACCAATACTACTTTTTTATCATTGATAGAAAATGGGATGAGCGTTTCGTGAACAATAGGCTGATATGCCAGTGTTGAGAGATCATCCCTGTATAGTGTGATATCTAGCACCCCTACAGGTAGCTCAATGCCTTCGATCCGCTTGATCTCCTCTGCGATGCGCTGCGCCAATGGAACGCCGCGGGTTCTAATACCGACCAGTGCCAAATCACTGACCCCTTTATTACGTTCCACAATTTCGTGAGCCACCCGTGTAAGTGCGCGCTTGACGGCTTGTGAATCCATAATGACAGCCTTATCCACCATATTTACATGTTTAGCCATATTGTTATTTCTCCTCTCTTTTAGTCGCCTCTAATTGTTTAAGTATATTAACCATATCAGCTGGCATGGGGGCAGTAAACACCATGATCTCGCCAGTAACAGGGTGCTTAAGTGACAGCTCTGCCGATTGAAGTGCCTGGCCTTCGATTACAAACCGTTTTTTCTCCGGTCCGTATTTGGGATCCCCGACAACCGGATGATCTATATACTGCATGTGAACCCTGATTTGGTGCGTTCGGCCAGTCTGGAGCTTGCATTCGACAAGTGTATAATTAACAAACCGCTCAATAACACGAAACCGGGTTAGAGCAACCTTGCTGTTACTAAAGGTAACAGCCATTTTTTTTCGGTCAGACGGATGGCGGCCAATAGGCGCCTTAATGATACCCTGTTCTTCAGCGATAGTACCATGAACAATCGCAAGGTACTTGCGGCTGGCGGTGCGGCTTTTGATTTGCTCAGCAAGGTCGAGATGCGCGCGGTCATTTTTGGCGGCTACCATGACGCCTGAAGTATCTTTATCAAGTCGATGCACAATGCCTGGGCGAATTTCACCATTGATACCTGATAAGTCAGTACAATGTTCTAACAGCGCGTTGACCAGTGTCCCCTGGTAGTTGCCTGCTGCCGGATGAACAACCATACCACGGGCTTTATTTACGACTATAATATCAGCATCTTCATAGAGGATGTCAAGGGGAATAGCCTCTGGCATAATTTCGACCGGCTTAGCTTTAGGAAAAGTAATTGCAATGGTGTCTTTAGACTGCGCTTTATAGTTGGCTTTAGCTGGTTTACCATTAACGGTTACCAGTCTGTCGGCAATCAGTTTTTGCAGGTGTGAGCGGGACAGTTCTGAGAATCGGTTTGTTAAAAGAACATCAAGCCTGACGCCCTGCTCTTCGATAGATGCCTCAATGCAGGCAAAATTACTGTCGTTGGATTGGTTATGTTCCACAATATCATCCTATCTTGATTTTTCTTGGTTTTCATTAGGAAAAGACATGAAAATAAGTGTGTAAATTACGCAACTGACACCTGTTACAATGGCAATATCAGCCACGTTGAATACCGGCCAGATACGGAAATCAAAAAAATCGATTACATATCCGGTTTGCACCCTGTCAATAACATTACCGACAGCACCACCTGCAAGCAGGCTTAAACCCAGGCGCATAAGACGGAATTTATGGGGGATCTGTTTGAAAAAATACACAGTAAGCCCTAACATAATTAAAGCAATTACAATAAAGAGCATTTGCTGGTTTTCTAAAATACCAAAAGCAGCGCCTGGATTTAACACATAAGTTATATGAAAAATATTATCTACAACTGGTATTGACATCCCGGGCAGCATGTGGGACTGAACATATTGTTTTGACCATTGATCAAAAATGATAACTGCGACTGAGATAACTCCAAATACTAATATCGACACCAAAACTTCTCTCCTATTCTTCTCTAAATCCCTTAAACTATGATAACATGATACCGGAAAATTTCCCAAACGTAAAGAAGCGCGGCGAATATTGCCGCGTTTCTTACTTATTTTTATGGGGAATAAAATAGCGTTCGAAGGTATCACGATAATAATAAACAACAAGCCCTGCAATGATAAGCAGTGATGTAATAACTGCCACCATTTTAAAATCATGGGTGAGATTTTGTCCTAATATGGAATATAGTACAATAGCCGGAGTCTGGCCGATAGCGGTAGCTACAGTAAATTGCAGCAATGAGATTTTGGTAAGCCCTGCCCCGTAGCTTATGACTTTAAAGGGAACGATTGGGATGAGCCGGGTGATAAACACGGCCAATACACCATGTCTTTTAAAAAAAGTATCGGTAAAAATTAAATATTTCACACTGATAAAGCGCTCAACCACCGGGCGCCCATACCAGCGGGCAATCCCGAAATCAAGACCTGCTCCGAGGAGAGCCCCAGCCCAGGAATACAAAGTGCCAAACTTCCAGCCAAATATCCAGGCGTTAGTGATAGTTATAATAAGTCCTGGCACCAATGGTACCATAGATTGCAGAGTCATAAGCGCAATGCTGGTCAAGGGAGCCCACAGACCATAGGACAGAATAAATTGGCGCAGGCCTTCAAAATTACGATATCTTAGATAGGTAATGCCTTCGGTGGCAAACTGCTGAACCCCTGGCAAACAAAAATAAGCGGCTACAACCAGTCCTAAGACGCTAATCTTGGCAAACATTATGCAGTTCGGTTCCGGACGGGTCATTAAGCCACCTCCATGCCTCGTTTATATAAATATATTTAGCTGAAGTCATGATGTTAATAGTTTATCAACCTAAATAGTATGCCCGTTTGCACGTTTATAATTAAACAAAAACAGATAAAATCCTGCATAGAAAAAAGAAACCGGCAGTTTAGTGACCGGTTTCTTGTTCTTCTTTTTGGCGTTTTCCAGTATGTTGGCTGCTGCTGCCCGGTTCGGCAGGGATAGCATCTGCCAGGTCAACAATCCCCTGATGTTCATTGCTGTTGGGGAATAGCGCCTTGTAATCATACGAGCCTGGAATATCCTGAGGCGTGTCTGAACTCCCGTATCGCGCCACATCCTGGAAAGCATCCTCGCCATCATAGCCGACAGATGCAAATTTATCCGAATCCAGAAAAGTGCGATGAAAAGGTGGTTCCAATGCCTCTTCCTCAAGTGGGCGGGGGGTAACATCAGCTTTTTCGAATGCCTCCTGGCAGTCAATGCACTGAGTAGCCCAGGGCAGTGCCTCAAGTCTCGCAGGTGATATCTGCGCGCCACAGTGATCACAACGGCCATACGTACCATGGTGGATTTTGTCCAATGCCCGTTCAACACTGCTTAACAGCACCCGCTCATTG
>JAQSXM010000340.1 GCA_029256645.1 Sporomusa sp.
AAGGCAAATGTGCCAATATTTTCAATAACAGATATTATATCATGCTTGCGGCTTTTGCACCAGCGCCCGGAACTGTTCTTCATCCAGGACAGTGATCCCAAGTTCATTGGCTTTATCAAGCTTGCTGCCGGCCTCGGTACCGGCGACAACATAGCTGGTCTTTTTGCTAACAGCAGATGACACCTTGCCGCCACAGGCGGTAATAAGCGCTTCAGCTTCTTTGCGGGCCATTGACAGTGTCCCTGTCAAAACAAAGGTTTTACCTGCCAGCTCCTGACTTACGGCGGCTTTACGCTCTTCTGTCAGCTTGATGCCGGTGGCTTTGAGTTTCTCAATGTACGCCAGATTATCGGGATCGGCAAAATAACTGGCTGCACTTTCAGCAATCTTAGGGCCAATCTCATCAATTGTCATCAGCTCTTCAATGCCTGCCTCAGCAAGCTTGTCGATGTCGCCATACCGCTGGGCCAGAATAGCCGAGGCTTTAGCCCCAACATACCGTATGCCAAGGGCAAACAGGGCACGGGCCAGGCCTGCTTCTTTACTGGCCGCAATAGCCGCGACCAGGTTATTGGCCGATTTTTCGCCCATGCGATCAAGGGCGACCAACACCTCCGGTTTTAGGCTATATAGATCAGCAGCATCCTGTACCAGCCCGGCTTCCAGCAGGCTGGCAATGACAGCCGGTCCCAAACCGTCAATATTCATGGCATCACGGGAAACAAAGTGGATCAGCCCCTCCCGGAGCAGTGCCGGGCAGTGGGGATTTACACATTTATGGGCTACCTCACCTGGCTCACGGACAATCGGCTTGTCGCATTCCGGGCAGGTTGCCGGCATAATAAAGGGCACCTCACTGCCTGTACGGCGATTAGTTATAACTGATATTACCTCAGGGATAATCTCTCCGGCTTTATGCACAATCACGGTGTCACCAATGCGAATGTCTTTTTCTTCAATAAAATCTGCATTGTGAAGCGTAGCCCGGCTGACAGTGCTGCCTGCCAGCCGTACCGGCCGCAGTATGGCAGTGGGGGTCAGTGCACCGGTTCGTCCAACACGTACAAAGATATCCTCAACAACCGTAGTGCCCTGTTCTGCCGGAAACTTATACGCAATCGCCCAGCGCGGGTCTTTGGCGGTCGAGCCCAGGGCACGCTGGCTGGCCAGATTGTTGACCTTAATCACCAGGCCATCGATGTCATAGGGCAAGTCAACCCGCTTTTCGGCCCAGCTTTCACAATAAGCGGCAACATCGTCAATATTATTAAATAGCCGGTAATGAGGATTTATTTTAAAACCCAGCAGCTGCAGCTTCTCCAGCATAGCAGAGTGGGTGGCTACACCAAGCCCCTCTTCTGTCCCTAAGCCGTGCATAAAGATATCAAGGGCCCGTTCAGCCGTGATCTTAGGATCAAGCTGGCGGATAGATCCGGCAGCCGCATTCCGGGGATTAGCCATTAACGCTTCTCCATCCTTCTCCCTCAGGGCGTTGAGCCGGTCAAATTCGCGCCTGGGCAGATATACCTCGCCCCGTACCTCTAATAGCGGCGGAATCCCGCCCTCGTCCTGCAAAACCAGTGGTACCGACCTGATGGTACGAATATTTGTTGTCACATCTTCACCATAGGTACCATCACCCCGGGTAGCCCCCCGGGTAAGCCTGCCGTTTTCATAAACCAGATTCATTGCCAAGCCGTCAATCTTGAGTTCTACAACATATTCTACCTCCGCAATGTCAAGACCGCTTCTAACCCGGGCATCAAAACTGCTAAGCTCGCCGGCGGAAAAAGCATTACCCAAACTAAACATCGGCGTTAGATGCGCCACCCGCTCAAACCCGTCAGCCGGAACCCCGCCTACACGCTGACTGGGTGAATCAGGCGTAATGAGCGAAGGGTAGGCTGTTTCAACATCAATAAGCCGTCTGAGCAATTGGTCATATTCAGCATCACTAAGTTCAGGATTATCAAGTACATAATAGCGGTGGCTATGATAATGAATGGTCTTTTTTAGTTCTTCAATCGCTTGTGCTGCGGCAGCTAAACTGGCCGGTATACTTGTATTCACATCTGTAACCCCCGAAAAGAGTATATTAGACCCTGCTGATTGGCGCCATTTGGGCCAGCAGTTTTTTTATGCCTTCATTGGGAAAAGCGATACTAAGCTGCAGGTTGCTGCCGCTGCCGGTAACAGCAACAATCGTACCTGTGCCCCACTTAGCGTGATAAACCTTTTCGCCAGGCTTCCAATCGATATTGGCAGACTGGGCTGGAGAAAGAACCGGATCTTTAAGCAAGACCAACTCCGGTTTAGTCATGGTCTTAGGTGCTATAGTCGCACTAACCGGCCGGCTTTGTACAGGAGCTAAATAGCTGGGGCGTTTAGGTGCATAGCGTTCAATGAGTTCGGGTGGAATCTCATCCAGGAAACGCGATGGCGAGTAACAAACTGAATTACCGTAGATCATGCGTTGTCTGGCATTTGAAATAAATAGCTTGCGCTCGGCCCGGGTGATCCCGACATAACACAGCCGGCGTTCTTCCTCCACCTCCCGCTCGTCCATAAGGGTGCGGACATGGGGGAAAATCCCTTCCTCCAAGCCAGCCAGAAATACCGTAGGAAACTCCAAACCCTTGGCTGAATGCAGGGTCATAACCGTAACCCGGTCATCGCTTTCTTCAGACTTATCAGTATCTGTCAATAGAGCCACATGGCTTAGGAAGTTTTCCAGCGTATTATCTGCTTCGTTTTCAGCGAATTTTTTAGCATCACTCTTAAGTTCTTTCAGGTTTTCGATCCTGGTCTCTGACTGGGGATCATCATCTGCTTCAAGCTCAGCCAGATAGCCTGAATCGCGCATAACTTTCTCCACCAGATCGGCAACAGCCAGGGTATGCTGACAGGCCATTAGGTTGAAAATTAGCGCGGCTAACGATTCCAGTTGGTTTTTGGCCCGCGCGGTCAGGCCTGGCACCAAATCCGGATTTGAAACCGCATCAAATAGCGGCACATTGTTTTTGGCCGCATAGTCGGCCAGACGCCCAATCGTAGTATCACCAATCCCCCGGCGCGGCACATTGATAATGCGGAGCAGGCTGATGGCGTCAGCCGGGTTGAATACTAGCTTAATATAGGCCATAATATCTTTTATTTCTTTACGGTCGTAGAACCGGAGCCCGCCGACCATCGTATAGGGTATCGCGCCATTACGCAGCCCTTCCTCAATAACCCGCGACTGCGCATTAGTACGGTACAGAATCGCGATATCTTTATAGGGTGTGCGATATACCGTATTGAGCTTAATAATATTGTCGGCGATATACCGGGCCTCATCCCGCTCATCCATGGCCAGGTAGTGTGTTATTGTATCGCCTGCCTGGTTATCGGTCCACAGTGACTTTGCCTTACGGTTGCAGTTATGTTCGATCACCGCGTTGGCTGCATCCAGAATCGTTTGCGTTGAGCGGTAGTTTTGTTCCAGTTTGATTACCTTGGCATCCGGATAATCTGTTTCAAAGTCCAGGATATTTTGTATATCTGCGCCCCGCCAGGCATAAATGCTCTGGTCAACATCTCCCACCACGCACAGGTTCCGGTATTTTGCCGCCAGAGTCCGGGCCAGCAGATACTGGGCACGGTTGGTATCCTGGTATTCGTCAATGAGGATATAGTGAAACTTATCCTGATATTTTTCCCGAACCATGGCATTATATTCCAGTAATTCAACCGACAGCATTAAAAGATCATCAAAATCCAGCGCATTATGTACTTTTAACTTACTCTGATATAGCTTGTACACCTCAGCTACTTTGAGGTTATAGAAATTATCGGCCTGGGAGGTAAATTCCCGCACATCCTGTAATGCATTTTTGGCATTGGAAATAGTAGATTGAACACCATTGGGCGTAAACTGCTTGTCGTCCAGATTGAGTTCCTTGATGCAGTTTTTGACAAGGGTCTGAGAGTCGCTGGCGTCGTAGATAACAAAATTGCGATTATACCCGCCCAGATTCTCAATCTCCATCCGCAAGAATTTAGCGCAAAAGGCATGGAATGTGCTTAGCCAAATATCACGGGCAGCCAGGCCGACAATGCCAGTCACCCGTTCTTTCATCTCAGCAGCCGCTTTGTTCGTGAACGTAATAGCAAGAATATTATAAGGTGCCACCCCCTGCGCGAGCAGGTTGGCAATCCGGCTGGTCAATACCTTGGTTTTTCCTGAACCGG
>JAQSXM010000341.1 GCA_029256645.1 Sporomusa sp.
GCCAACGTTATTGTTGCCGGTATTGCCGAAAAAAACGGTATTGGCCTCTATTTCATGCAATATTTAAAAATTGCTTTTCCTCTGATGATTATCTCTATAATTATCTCTCATGCTTACATATTACTGCGATATTTTTAGTTCAGTTCACTTAAAATAAGTACCTTAGACTAAGAGGCCCCTGTCACGGACAGGGGCCTCTTCAGTTTGCACTTAAATAATTAATACCCGAGCAGAGTTCCCACCTGGAATACGATAAAAGACAGTATCCAAGCCAGCCCGGTTGTATAAACCGGGCTAAATAACGCCCATTTCCATGAGTTGGTTTCACGTTTAATAACGGCAATTGTGGCCAGACATGGCGAGTAAACTAAAACAAATATCATTAAAGAATAAGCGATTAATGGCCTGAAATTAGGATCATTGCCGATCGCCTCCTGTAATGCTACCGCAGTCTCACCAGTCTGGTCAACATGATAGATTGTGCCTAATGTGCTGATAAGCACCTCTTTGGCGGTAAAGGCGGATACCAGACCAACCCCAATCTTCCAGTCAAACCCCAGTGGCGCAATCCACGGCTCCACCAATTGCCCCAATTGTCCGGCATAGCTTTGAGCAATCGTGTCTGCTGTTGGATAATTCACCAAAAACCACACTAAAATCGAAACCGACAGGATAATTGTTCCGGCTTTTCGCAAATACAGCAGGCTGCGTTCCCACATGTGGATGACCATGCTTTTAATTGTCGGCCGCCGGTAGGGCGGCATTTCCATCACAAAGGGCTCACTCTCACCCTTAAAGATCAGGCTGCGGAAAGCGCTGGCCACCAGGACAGCAAGCAAGATACCAAGGAAATAAATAGAAAACAAGACTGTTCCCGCAACAGCTTCATCAAAAAAGGCCCCAATCAGCACAGTATACACAGGCAGTCTGGCGCTGCAGCTCATGAAGGGGGCCACCAGGATAGTAACAAGCCTGTCACGCGGATTCTCCAGTGTTCGCGCTCCCATAATGGCGGGTACACTACAACCAAAGCCTAATAAGAGTGGGATAAAGGATTTGCCGTGAAGACCGACAGCCCGCATAATCCTGTCCATAATAAATGCAGCCCGCGCCATATACCCGGTATCTTCCATGAACGCAATACCTAAAAACAAGATCAGGATATTAGGTAAAAAGACGATGACGCTGCCAACACCGCCTAAGATTCCATCAACAATAAATGACCGCAATTCGCCGTCAGCCAGATATTCGCCGGCTAGCTCGGCCAAACCGCTAAAACCATCTTCGATCCAGGCCTGGGGATAGGCGCCCACGGTAAACACCAAATTAAACAACAACCACATCAACCCGAGAAAAATTGGCAACCCGGAGAAGCGCCCGGTTAATACCAAATCCAGCTTGTCCGAGGTTGTCATGCCCTCATCCTCATGGATTACTACAACGTGGGTATATACTGCAGCAACAAACCGGTGCCGTTGTTCAGCAATTAAGAGCGCGGGATCCCCCATTTGTTCAAGCAGTTCCTGGCGGCAAAGCAGCGCAGTTGCAGCCACCTGTTCACTGCCAGGAATACCACTTAAATATCTACTTGCCTCACTGTCGCCCTCTAAGAGTTTTAAGGCTAACCACCGCCGGGGAAACCGCACCCCGGTCCTAATCTGAGCCAGCAAGCCGGTGATCTTTTCAATCGCTTCCTCAATCTTGCTTCCATAAAGGAGGGTAAATTCACTAGGCTGCCCCTGTCCGGCGGTTGCTGCCGCTAGTGTAAGAATGTCCTCGGTCCCCTGATTTTGCCTGCCAATACTCCGCACAACCGGTGTGTGCAAAACCTGGGCCAGTTGCCTGTCATTGATTTGTATCCCTTTACTTGCAGCAGCATCAACCATATTTAGGACAATTATAACAGGACGCTGCAATTCTAAGAGCTGCAGGGTCAGATACAGATTGCGCTCCAGATTAGCTGCATCTACAACATTAACAATGATATCAGGTTTGTCGTGAACAATAAAACTGCGGGCCACCAATTCATCTGTTGAATGCGCCATTAACCCATAAGTGCCCGGCAAATCCACGACAATAAACTCTTTGTCCTGGTATTTTTTGAACCCCTCCCGCTTCTCTACCGTAACACCGGGATAATTGCCCACATGCTGTTTTGAACCTGTGAGATTATTAAATATCGTAGTCTTGCCTGAGTTGGGGTTGCCGGCGAGAGCAAGGGTTAATTGCGTATTCGTCACCCTATTGCCACCTCAATTAAGCTGGCTTCTTTTTTACGTAATGACAAATTAAACCCTTTTACCTTGATCTCCATTGGATCACCCAGTGGCGCAAACTTCTGCACCGCTACCCGAGTCCCGGTGATGATCCCCATATCGACCAGGCGCTGTTTAATCGAACCCCTGCCAGTTACTTTTGTTACCCTGCCTTGCTCGCCTGGCAGCATTTCACTCAGCTTCTTTACTGCCTCTGTATCTCCAGGCAGCTTAGACTCCTGACAAAGCCTGACAAATGCATCGGCAATCTCTGGATCGAACTGTGTACCCCGGCAGCGTAATACCTCCTGCACAGCCTCCTCCTGCGTCATGCAGGGCCGGTACGAACGCTCACTTGTCATCGCATCAAAGGCATCGGCCAGGGCAATGATCCTGGCCCCTAACGGAATAGCTGTTCCGGCGAGACCCTCCGGATATCCCAGACCGTCCCAGCGCTCATGATGATAACGGACGATCTTGGCAATTGGCCTTAGCATCGTAACTTTATTGAGGATGTCATACCCTACCTGTGAGTGACTCTTTATAACCTCAAATTCATCGGAAGATAACCTGTCCGGTTTAAGGAGAATGTGATCAGGAATACCAATCTTGCCAATATCGTGCAGATGAGCGGCAACATGAATTGTATCCTGGTTTGATTTTGTCATTCCCAGCTGCCTGGCAACAGCAGCAGCTATTTCAGCAACGCGATCAGAATGTCCCCGTGTATATGTATTTTTCGCATCAAGTGCCGCCGTAAAAGCCTCAACAAACTCGTGCACACCGGCGTTTTGGAGTAATGCTTCCATTAATGAGTCACTCCTCTTTGCCCTAGCTGTTCAAGCAATTCAGCGTGTTCTTGTCCTAGTTTGGCACAGTCATAATAAGCGACCTGGTCTCTCCCGGCATTCTTCGCGTCATAGAGAGCCTTATCGGCATATTTGTATAACAACTCTGCCTTGGTATAATCAGGTCTATCCCCGCTGAAGGCCCCAATAGAGCAAGTAATATTTATACTCTTGCCATCGCAAGTTTGAAATAGATATTCTTTTATATTTTGACGTATCAGCTCCGCTAGCTCGAGTGTGTGCAACAGATCGGTATCTGAGAGCAGTATTGCAAACTCTTCGCCGCCAATCCGGGCAACCATATCACTGCGTCTTAAACGATTACGCAGGATATAGGCAATGGCTTTCAGAACACCATCACCGGCTTGATGACCATAGGTGTCATTCACCTGCTTAAAATAGTCAATATCAAGGATAAATAACGAAAGTGGACGCTCAATACGATTGGCACGGCAGATCTCCTGCTCCAGATGATCAAAGAAATGCCGCCTGTTTGACAACCCTGTTAAGGGGTCAGTCATCGCCATCTCGTTTAAGCGCTTATTTGCCACTTCCAGCGCCTGTTTCTGCTCAAGCAATTCTTGCTGAGCCTTATCCAAGTCATCAATTGCCTCGTTTAATTGCCCTTCCCGCAGTTTAATCTCACGGGCCATCCAATTCATATCACGCATCACTGATACAAACTCATTCTCCTCGTCATTGTCTGACGCTTCGTTAGGCAGTGCTGTATGAACCCGGTATTTCCCTTCCTTGACCAATTTACATAATTGCCTAATATCACCTAAATCTTTGGTCACTAACCAGCGTGCTGCCATAAATGGCCCCAGTAACCCCACCAGTGCTGCTACTCCAGCTCCGGCAGCAACAGCTTGATCCATAAATATAATGACCATAACAGGCACTACTGCCGCCACAGTCATCAGCATTTGCAGCTTTGTTGTTATTTTCACCAGATAACCTCCAAAGTTCAGGATTTTGAGAATGGTTATCATTTTGTTGCTTTAAAAAAAGTACCGGCTCAAGCCAGTACATATAATAATGGTTCTCAATAATCATTTTATTTTAATTGGACTTTTTTGTCAATGAATATTTGGTA
>JAQSXM010000342.1 GCA_029256645.1 Sporomusa sp.
AGCCGTATCGGAAGGTGCGGCTGGATCACCTCCTTTCTAGGGAGATTACGGACTTGAAATACAGTTCGAAATCCTAGGTCGGTACATTTGGCAGATGCACAACTCTTACATTGTTTAGTTTTGAGGGAATGTTGGAAAAGACCGTCCAAAAAAGCAAGCAAGCTTTTTTGGACGGTCTTTTTATGTTCTCATTGTTCGGCACGGAGCGAGCATATTAGTTAATTTTACGGTATCATCCACGACAAGACGTAGGCCTGTAGATAGGTCATTACGCCGACAATCACTGCCAGTGCCAGGGAGTGCATTACCGTAAAGCTGAATAAATCTCCTTCTTTGCCTACAAGACCTGTCGCCGCAGTAGCTACAGCAATGCTTTGCGGTGAAATCATTTTGCCGGTTACACCACCCGATGAGTTGGCTGCTACCGTCAGAACCGGGTCAACGCCTACCTGTTGTGCAGTTACCGACTGAAGGTTAGCAAATAGGGCATTGGCTGATGTGTCTGATCCGGTAAGGAATACTCCCAACCAGCCTAACCAAGCGGAGAAGAAGGGGAAGAATGAACCTGTTCCTGCCAGAAATAAGCCGAGGGTTGAGCTCATGCCAGAGTAATTCATAATATAGGCAAGGCCAAGCACCGCCGGAATAGTAATTAAGGGTTTTGTTAGCTGTTTAAATGTTTTACCCAGGATACTGAAGAACTGCCCTGGTCCGACTCCCAGGATCATGGCCGAGATTATGCTGGCAATAAACAGGGCCGTTCCTGCTGCACTAAGCCAGTTAATCTTGTAAGCTGCTGCCATTGTAACAGGTGCTTTGACGATAGGAGCAACCTGTGTAACAACATTGTGCAGACCAGGGACATAAAGAGAGAGCGTAGGTGCTTCAATGAGTGCTTTGACTGGTTTTAGCCCCCATAGAATAACCATAACTGTAAGAATGATAAAAGGGCCCCAGGCGGTGAGAAGTTCTCCGGTTGAGTAGGTTGGCAGGGATGCTGCTACTGATTTATTCCCCTGCTCCCCGGGAAAACGCCAGATTGAGGCTGGCTTCCAGTTTTTCAAGAAAATAGTAAGAGCCAGTATTGAGGCTAATGAGGAGATGATATCCGGGAGTTCTGGTCCTAAGTAATTGGAGGAGAAGAACTGCAGGACCGCAAAGGAGACACCGGCTATTAAACAAGCGGGTAGTACTTCCATCGTAGCCTTCCAGCCTGCCATCAATACTACTAGCCAAATCGGTATAAATACTGAAATAAATGGTAGTTGACGACCAACCATCTGACTTATTTTCATTGTGTCGATGCCTGTCACCTGGCCGGCAACAATGATCGGGATACCAATACCGCCAAAGGCCACAGGTGCAGTGTTGGCGATAAGGCATAAACCGGCTGCATATAAGGGATTAAAGCCAAGACCAACAAGCATGCCAGCCGATATTGCAACAGGGGTACCGAAGCCTGCTGCCCCTTCCAGAAAAGCTCCGAAGGAAAATGCAATTAGTAGTGCTTGCAGGCGCCGGTCATCTGTTATTGTTGCGATAGAGTTTTTGATTACTTCAAACCTACCGGTTTCAACAGTCATGTTATAGATGAAGATAGCCGTTATTACTATCCAGAAGATGGGGAAAATTCCATAGGCTATGCCCATCAAGGCAGCCATTAAGGTAGTGGAAAAGGGCATCTTATAGACCAGAACTGCTACCAGGAATGCAGCTACTAATGCTGAAATCCCGGCTACTTGTCCGGGTGACCGGCGGATAGCTAATAAATAGAATATCACGATTATGGGGATGGAAGCAGCCAAGGCAGATAGAGCCAGATTGCCTAACGGTACATATTCCTGAGTCCAAGTCATAGTGTTGTCCCTCCTGCTGATTTTAAAGACTAGAAATCTATTCTATTATTTGCATTAGCGATTTAAAAAAAAGCAGGATAATGATGGATGATATGCACAGACTATAACTGACCACTTGTCAGATAATCTTGTATTTGTGGAGGTCACTTGTAAATGAAAGCATCAATATTTATTACCTGCATTTGTGATAGCATGTATCCTCAGGTTGGTGAGTCGATGGTGCGGGTTCTTGAGAAACTTGGCGTGACGCTGGACTTTCCTCCAGAGCAGACATGCTGTGGTCAGCCGGCTCTAAGCAGCGGTTATTGGGAATATGCGAAGCCTGTAGCCGAGACCATGCTTACCGCCTTTAAAGACAGTGAGTATATTGTTGCGCCGGCAGGCTCGTGCATCACTGCTATTAAGGAATATTACCCTGTCTTGTTTGAAAAGAATTCTGATCAGTACCGCCAGGCTAAAGAACTTATTGGAAAAGTATATGAGTTCAGTGAATTTGTTGTTAAGGTACTAAAAAAAGAAGACGTAGGAGCCAGCTTTCCGCACAGAGTTACCTATCACTCTAGCTGCCATGCCCGCAGGTTTCTAAATACCGACCAATACATCCATACCTTGCTCAAAAATATACGGGAGATTGATTATGTACCATTGCCACATGAAGAAGCTTGTTGTGGTTTCGGTGGTACCTTTGCTGTTAAATTGCCCGAAATATCAGAAGCCATGGTGGATGAAAAGGTAAGAAATATCCTTGAAACTAAGGCTGATGTACTTATTGGCACTGATTTAAGCTGTTTGATGAATATTACCGGTCGACTAAGAAAGCAAAAATCCAATGTGCGTGTAATGCACATGGCTGAGTTATTAGATGAGGGGATGAGAACGTGAGTGAGAGACCGACTCTACACCTTCGGGATCGCGCAGTTAAGGCATTAAAGGATGACCAGATGCGGCAGGCAGTCCGCAAAGCGGTAGACCGGCTAAGCGGCAACAAGGATAAAGCAGCCCGCGAGCTTCCCAACTGGGAACAGTGGCGGGAGCAGACGAGGCTCATTCGCCAGCATACGATTGATAACCTTGATTACTATTTGCAAGCACTGACAGATAATGTGCGCAAAGCAGGCGGGAAAGTTCACTTTGCCCTTTCGGCTGAAGAGGCGCGCACGGTAATTACAGGGCTATGTAAGCAGTATGATGCCAAACGGGTAGTCAAATCCAAGTCCATGGTTACTGAAGAGATACATCTTAATCCTGCACTGGAAAAGGCCGGCCTGGAGGTCGTCGAAAGCGATTTGGCGGAATATATTCTGCAATTGGCAGGTGAAACACCATCTCACATCATTGTGCCTGCCATTCATAAAAATCGCTACCAGATTGCTGACTTGTTCTCAAAGGTGAATGGCGAAAAGGTTGAACCTGATACCCCGGCACTCACCCGGTTTGCCCGCAAAACGCTGCGAGGTAAATTTATCGAGGCGGACATCGGGATTACCGGCTGTAATTTTGCGGTTGCTGAAACGGGATCAATTACGCTGGTTACCAATGAAGGCAATGCCCGGTTATCGACAGCCTTACCCAAGGTTGTTATCAGTGTCATGGGAATGGAGCGGCTCGTTCCTACCTTTGAAGATCTGGAAACCGTCTTATCCATGTTGCCACGAAGTGCTACCGGCCAAAAGCTCACCAGCTATGTATCAGTAATTAATGGCCCCAGAAAACCAACTGATATTGATGGTTGTGAAAAATTCCATCTGGTTATTGTTGATAATGGCCGTTCGCGCATTCTGGCTGATGAAGAGTACCGTCAGTCGCTGAATTGTATCCGCTGTGGGGCATGCTTTAATGTATGTCCGGTGTACCGTCAGATTGGTGGTCATGCCTATGGGTCGGTTTATGGTGGCCCGATAGGATCAGTGATTACCCCTTTACTTGAGAACGATTTTGAGTTCTGGGGTGAGCTGCCTTATGCATCAACTTTATGTGCAGCCTGTACCAGCACCTGTCCGGCAAAGATTCCCCTTCAGGATTTGTTGTTTAAGCTTCGCGCCCACCGGGTTAGTGCCGGTCACACAAATGCCTTCGAAAAGTTTGCCTTTGGTATGTGGAAGCGGTTCTTCAAACTGCCTAGTACCTATAAATTTGCTATGAAGGCCGCTTCTTTAGGGCAAAAACCGCTGGTTAAAGATGGGTATATTACGGCCCAGTTGCCGCTGTTATCTAACTGGACTAACTCCCGCTACCTTCCTGCTGCTGCGGACAAGACCTTCCGTGACAGATGGAATAAGCGTAAGAAGTAGGTGAGCATATGACAGAAATCCATGAAGATATTTCCCGGGAGACGGTAT
>JAQSXM010000343.1 GCA_029256645.1 Sporomusa sp.
CCCATAATCACCCCTCCCCTAAATCATATGCAGACTCGGATTGTCTCCTTGCTAGTTAATTGACTTTTCAATGTCATTACATGCATTCATGTTCAGGAATGAAGCTGAGGTGTTATTATAAATGACTTTTCAAGTGCGATTACGTCAATTGCGGAAAGATAAAGGATTAACCCAAAGTGAATTTGGAAAGATATTTAGCTTATCTAAGCAGACAATATCCGGATATGAAAAAGGTGATAATAATCCACCACTTGAAACAACCCCAAAAATTGCTGACTAGACCTGCCTGATAATATTAGGAGCAATATCCAGGCTTTAAGCGTTATTGGCTTCCTGATTACCCATCTGAAATGTTTGCTCAAATTACTCAATATGGTGCGCAATACGAAAAATATTGGAAATTATCTTGGGAATTATCACGGCTCGTGCAAGAAAAGGCTCAACTCGAAACTGAAAATTTATGGGATGACCTATAGGCCTTCTGCCCCTAATCAGGGGCAATTTTTTCGCCCACTCAGCCAAACTTATGTACTGAAAGGATGGTTTTATAGAACACTCTTATCTTATTAAAAACGTAAGCACACCTCTCAGTCAGCAAATTGAGCAAGAAGTGAATATATTTCTCTACTCCAAATATAGTAAAATAAAACCCTTCCAATGCCCTAATACAAGAGGCGTTTCCCTATTATCAATTCTATCAGGATATCTTATAAAATTACTTTATTCTTCAGTAATGTATATTGCTTTTGAGACATTTTTTTGTACCTACCCTCTTGTTATTTACTATGATAAATTTACACATAGTGTTTAGGAGGTAATGCATGTTAGTAGCTGCGTATCTACGCGTATCCAAGGATGAACAAGCAGAAAAAGATTTATCAATACCCTCTCAGAAGTCTAGAATCGTAGCATATTGCCAATCTCAAAACTGGGAAGTATATGATTTTTATGTCGATGATGGTTACAGCGCTAAGAACCTGGATAGACCAGCCATGAAGAGGATTATTGACGACTCAAAACAAAAGAAGTTTGATGCTGTAGTTGTCATTCGACTGGACCGTATCTCACGTAAACAAAAGGATGTACTATACCTCATCGAAGATGTTTTTGAGCCTTCCAGTGTAGGCTTTAAATCTGTTACTCAGCCATTTGATACAACGACAGCATTTGGCAAAGCTGCTATCGGTATGTTGGCTGTATTTGCTCAATTGGAACGTGACCAGTTAATTGAGCGTGTCACCGACGCCAAAGTAGAGGCCGCTAAGCAAGGTCGGTTTATGGGTGGGCCCGTACCTTATGGCTACAAACATATTTCTGGGAGTAAAAGTGTAGAGATTGACGAAAAAGAATCTGAGATAGTTCGCTTTATATTTAGACAATATTTAACTACAGGAGTAGGTTATCAGGCTATTGCTGATACGCTTACAACTAATCATATAAGCCCTCCAGGCGGCGCGAAATTTTGGCATAGGTCAACTGTTAACGGAATGCTCCATAACGCGTTCTATGCCGGTCTAATCGAACATAAGGGCAATTTCTACAAAGCGCTTCACCAACCAATCGTTACTGAAACGCAATTTTACGAAGCTAAAGGGATTCAAGAACAACGGAGTTCATATAATCCTGACGCGGAAGCAGGCTTATTAAAAGGTATAATATATTGCGGCGAATGCGGCGCCCGAATGCGGCTAAAAAAAGTGTATCGGAATCCTCGTAATCCTAAAGGTAAAGTTGCCTACTACGTTTGTTACTCGCAGGATGGTAGTGAACAGAGCATGATTAAAGACCGGGCATGTAAGTGCGGCTACAAACGGACGGACATGATCGATGACTATGTAGTGCACCATATAATGAAATATAGTCAAAATACGAAATTGTTTAAAGAGGTGGCTGAGAAGTCCCTCAATAATGATTCAAATAAATTTATTGCAAAATCTCTTACACAGGCTCAAAAAGAGTTTGACCAAATAAAAAAGAAAATTGATCGTTGGTATGATGCTTTTGAAAATAGCGATATTAATTCAAATGACCTCTTTGAAAGAGTAAAAGAGCTCCGAGAACGGCGTCTAGTTTTAGAAGGACAAATTTCAGAATACGAAGCTGCATTGACTGCGAATAACGAAAAGAAACTTACAATCGGTCATTTATGCGAGATTCTTAAAAACATTCGCTTTACATGGTCAGAATCATCACCGACTGAACAACGAGCTCTTGTTCATAGCATGGTCAATTCTGTGAAGGTATTTAAAGATGATTCTATTAAAATTGACTTTGCGGTTGATTAATGCATATCAAGTCGTACATATACCCACAGCATTGTGACCTCCTAATAAACCGGTGATCACCGCCTCGGTATGGCCAACCATAATCCCCGCTTTTTCTCCTGCGCAGAATAGGTTATCTACTCCGTCTACTCTCAGTGAGCTATCACAAGGGGCCATTCCTAAATAACGCATGGAGTTACCTACACCACCTGAGTAGGGATCTTCGTATCTGGCGCGTTCCAACCCGGGTATTGTCCTTAACATGTCCAGCGGGAAAAACGGTGTCATCAGCTTAGCATGGCCGGTATCAATAAGTACAATGTTTTCGGCATAGTCGGCAATTGCATATTGTGAGCAGGCCTTTTTACCAAGCATTCCTGACTTTTTGAGGTTTTCCGGCAATGGAATAACTACCATGCCTTCTTTTTCTAGCTGATCTTTAAGTTCCAGCCGCAGCGAATCTTTATTAATCTTGCAGGAGCCACTCATGGCCCCATAAGTTCCGTCAGCCTTTTTACCCATGATTTCTTTAACGTCAGCCTTGGCTGTAATGCTTACCCGCGGACCAAAGGTCGGGCAACGGAGAATACACATAGCACAGCCATTGCCATATTTTAAGCAGTTACCCATTGGTCCGGCAGTACCTGTCGTGTCAACAAAAGCATCACCTTGAATCATCTCATCGTTATCATCTACAAGGTATTGGATTTTTTTGCGATATTTAACTACACTAGATACCCTTGTTCTTGTTTTGATATCAATGCCATAGTTTTGTAGAATCTTTTTTACCAAAGGTTCCATTGTAGTTACATCATAAAAAGAAGCATGACTGTGTCCGGGAAAATGTATGCCCCGGTGTCTGCTATTGGCATCCATAGCTACAAATAAGTCCCCACCACCCATGGCAATAGCTTCTTCAGCTGCCGTAAACCGTCCGTTATTGCGAAATATACCGCCGACCAGGCCGGTTCCCAGCAATAAGTCGGTGCGTTCAAGCAAAACTACCTGCGCTCCGGCTTTAGCCGCTGCTAAGGCTGCTGCACAACCAGCCCATCCACCACCAACCACTACCACTTTAATCATGGACTACCCCTCCAATTCCCTGCTTTAAATCACATTACAGTGTATTCGTGCCCCTGCCATATGCCACAAGTAGATTCACAAAAAAAACTGGTAACATTTTGTTACCAGTTAATGTGCAAACAGGAATTGGCATATGTAGACAGAAGCCAGGAAACTGGCGATATCACCAGACAGGCCGACCAGTACGGCATAGCGTGGATTACTCAGGCCTACAGCACCAAAATATACGGTAAGCACATAAAAAGTAGTGTCCGTACTTGCTAACACTGTTGAAGCAATTCGTCCAACCAGCGAGTCCGGTCCATATGTGTTTAAAATTTCAGTAGCCAGCCCCAGTGAGCCGCTGCCAGACAAGGGACGCATGACTGCCAGAGGGACTAAGTCAGTGGGTACCCCAAGGATACTTAATGCCGGTTCCATCCAGGCTATGCAGGCATCCATGGCACCTGAAGCGCGAAATATACTAATGGCTACCAGCATTGCTACAAGGCACGGCAGGATGCGGACAGCGGTATGAAAGCCTTCCCCTGCACCCTCAACAAAGGCCTCATATACTTTAACCTTTCGTATATATCCAATAATAGGGATAACCAGCAGTATCGTAGGAATGGCCCAAACTGATAGCTGTTCACATAATTCAATTAGCACCCAAGACACACCCCCGTTACTGCTTCCATATCGCCCGGCATAGCCTATCTATGACAAGAACGAGAATAGTGGCAAGCAGGCTTACAACAAGTGTCGACCCGACAATCTCTGTAGGATTGACTGAACCTGCTGCTGACCGTAATGCTATAATAGTCGCAGGTACAAGGGTAAAACCGGTTGTACATAAAGCCAACAA
>JAQSXM010000344.1 GCA_029256645.1 Sporomusa sp.
AAAATTTATAAGGCAGTCACATTAATTACTGACTGGGAGTAACCAGAGGTAACCAACATTCTGTGTAAGATAGAATGTCCGGTTGCCTCTTTTTAATTAAATGAATGTAAGGGGGATGAGGTTATGACGGCCATGGTCGTAGGCGCTGATTATTTAGGGAAAATCGAAAAGAAAATGCGTGAGATGGGGGTAACTGAAATCTCCCACATAACCGGGAGAAATCCCGGGGAAATAAAAAGGGTATCAATACCCAAGTCAGTGGATTTTGTCTTGGTATTTACAGATTATGTTAATCACAATATTGCCAAAGTAGTAAAAAATCATGCCAAAGCTCAAGCAGTTCCGTTAGTTTATGCAAAACGTTCGTGGTGTGCGGTAGAGCACAAACTTGCCGGGCTTGGGCTGCGGTAATCTAAGCAGAGTTAATTATTAGGGGGTGGTCTCATGAGCCAATGCAAGGGGGATCACGATATCGCAAAACATCCTTGCTTTAGTGCTGAAGCACATGGAAAATTCGGACGCATCCACCTGCCTGTCAGCCCGGTATGCAATATTCAATGCCGCTTTTGTAAACGGGGCTTTAATAAAGACGAGAATCGGCCTGGTGTTAGCAGGGCTTTATTAACACCTGAAGATGCAGTAGGGGTTCTGGATAGGGCAGTTGCATTATGCCCTGAGCTAACCGTTGTCGGCATTGCCGGCCCTGGTGATACCCTGGCCGGTGATTACGCATTAGAGACCTTCCGGCTGGTTCATGCGCGTTATCCTAACCTGATTAAGTGTCTGAGCACTAACGGTTTATTGCTAAAAGAAAAAATTGATGGCCTGGTAAAGGCTGGTGTAAGAACAATTACCGTGACGATAAATGCCGTAGAGGTTAAAACCTTGGCCAGGATTTGCTCTCATATTATTCATAACGGTCAGTATATAACCGGCGAGATGGCAGCACGCTGGCTTATTCTGGCGCAACTGGCAGGCATTGATAAGGCAGTAAGCCTAGGGGTGACAGTAAAGGTTAACACTGTTCTCATTCCCGGCATTAACGACCGGCATATCGGTGACATTGCCAAAACAGCAGCGCATGCCGGGGCGGCGTTTATTAATATTATTCCGCTTATTCCTGAACACGAATTCCGCAATCACCGCCCGCCGGACTGCCGGGAGCTCAAGGCTGCCCGCAGGATTGCCGGGGCTTATTTACCGGTAATTAACCATTGCCAGCAGTGCCGGGCTGATGCGTGTGGCATACCCGGCGGGACAACCGACTTTGCAGCAATGCTTTATGACAGGCGGGCTGTTGAAAGTTGCCAGTAACTAGTTACCGAGTCGTACATGTGGACTGTGATCTGGCAGTATTTGCAGCAGATACGGTTAACAGTACGGTTCAGGGTATATAAGGAGGAGAAAAAATGAGTTATTTCAAGCTAAAGGAGCCGCCGCGGCGCGAAGACCGGCTACAAGCCTGTATTGCGCATGGGGCAGCACTTGGCGATCTTGCTACCCGCCGGATGCAGTGCTGCCTGCCTAACAGTGAACGCAGGTTTACGCAGAATTCGATCTGTCTGTTATTGCCGGCATTAGGGACAATGAACAGTATCCCAAACAGTGTTGTCCTCATGCACGGCGGTCTGGGCTGTGGTTCATCCTGCCATGGCGGTAACGCTGGTGTGCGCTCTGGCAATAACCACCGCTGGGGTGTGGTTAAAGATGGTACCTGGCTGTCTACCGGCTTGACCGAAGCCGATGTAATTAGTGGCGGTGAGCCTAAACTGGCTGAGGCGATTATTGCGGCTGACAGGCGTTACCGGCCATCAGTCATTTTTGTGGTTGCCAGCTGTGTGCCTGGCATTATCGGCGATGATGTGGACGGCGTGGTAGAACAAGTCCAGCCTGCGGTTGAAGCAAGACTTTTGCCAGTCCACTGTGAAGGCTTTAAGACGAAAATCTGGGCGACTGCCTATGATGCAGTCTATCATGCTATTGGCCGTACGTTGTTGCCTGAGGCTGGCTTTATAGCCGATAAGAAGCCCGGAAAAACTGTGAACTTAATGAATATGTCGTCTATGGGGCGAGTCGATGAGGTTGAACTTGAGCGTTTGCTAAAAGAATTGGAACTGGCAGTTAATATCTTTCCAGTTTTTTCCGATCCGGGTGCCATGCAGCGCATGGCAGCGGCGGACTTATCAATTAGTACCTGTCCAACGCATGATGATTATATGCTAAACCATCTACAGGAAAAATACCAGGTGCCGTTTATTATCAGGCATATGCCGATAGGTATTGAAAATACCGGCAAATGGCTGCAGGATGTCGCTGAATTTTTCGGGCTTGGCGCAGAGGCCAAAGCGATCATAAAGCAGGAAGAAGCCGAGCTTGAGGCGGCGCTTGCGCCGCTCAAGCCAATGTTTAAAGGTAAAAAGGCGTTCGTTAGTGCCGGAGAATTCCGGGCTCTCTCAACAGCTATCCTGCTGGCCGAGCTGGGCTTTGAGGTAGTTGGCGTCCGGGCTTTTCACCATGATGAATTTGCCGATATTGAATACGAAAAGTTGTTACGGATAACCGGAACAGACTATCCACTCAACATCGCAAATTGCCAGCCGTTTGAAGAAGCCAATCTGTTACGCAAAATACAGCCTGATGTTTTTTTAGGTCATATGAATGGTAATAGTACGGCAGCTAAAATGGGTATTGCTACCCATGTCATCTACAATACAGGCTTACATTATGTGGGCTACCGCGGGGCGTATGAGCTGGCCCGGCGTTTGTATCGTCAGTTAAAAAACCCTCGCTTTAATGGAAATATTAGTAAATTTGTCAAGCTGCCGTACCAAGAATCATGGTATCGGCAAGACCCGTTTAAGTATATTGAAACTGCAGGCGGTGACCTTGAATGAGCAACTACAACTTTGTTGAAAGACCCCGGTATACCTGTGCTCTGGGGGGAGCTATTGCTACTGTGAGCGCTTTGCCTCAGGCAGTGCCCATTCTACATGCACCACCAGGCTGTGCCGGTAATTTTACCTGGACGCAGGCCGGGGGATGCGGCCTGCAGGTTGGCGGCTATTGCGGCGGGCTGAGCATGCCTGGTTCCAATATCCAGGAAAGGGAGGTTGTCTTTGGCGGCGCCGAACGGCTGGAGGAAGAAGTCCGCAATACACTGGAGGTCATGCAGGGTGATATCTATGTTGTTCTGACCAGCTGCGTTACCGAGGTCATTGGTGATGATGTCGGTTCGGTAGTAAAGCCGTTGCAGGCGCAGGGTATCCCCATCCTCTTTGCTGAAACAGGCGGATTCCGCGGTAACTCTTATCAGGGTTATGACTTAGTACTGCAAAGCTTATTTAAAAACTTTGTGGATAAAACACCGGATAAACAGCCTGGTTTAGTTAACTTGTGGGGGATTACCCCTTTTATGGATGTCTTTTGGCGTGGTAATTTAACCGGCATACGCCGTTTGCTCGAAAAGCTGGGCCTGACAGTAAATAGCTTTTTTACAGTTGATGACAGTATCGCCAGAATCAGGAACGCTGGCGGCGCGGCTTTAAATATTGTCATATCTGACGTTTTTGGGGTAGGGGCGGCTCAACTCGCTCAGGAAATCCACGGAACCCCCTTTATTTCAACCACGCTGCCGGTAGGTCCGTCTGCTACCAGTGCATTTTTGAGTACGGTAGGGGCAGCACTTAATCTGGACCAAGCATTGGTCGATAACCTGATTCAAGGGGAGACCAAACGCTATTACAACCTGCTGGAACCGCTTATTGACTGTTTTAACGATATAGATTTGCAGCGGTATGCTGTTATTATCGGCGACACGAACTATGCAGTGGGCATCACCCGGTTTTTGGCCGATGATTTGGGCTGGCTGCCGGAGGTTGTGGGGGTTACCGATATTTTGGATGAAGAGCAAAAAAACGTTATAACCGGGTTCTTAACCAACCTGGCAAGCGGTATATACCCTGAGTTGATTTTTCACACTGATGGCAGTGTCATTGCTGGGGTGGTACAGGAACATTGGTCCAAGAGTCAGATTCAGGCCGGTAAATATGCCAATCCCCTGAGTCCGGCTTTTGTTATTGGCAGTTCGCTTGACCGCGAGCTGGCTAAGGCGCTGGGGGCCGGGCATCTGAGCGTAAGCTTTCCGGTAGCAAACCGGGCTGTTATTGACAGGGGGTATACTGGCTAC
>JAQSXM010000345.1 GCA_029256645.1 Sporomusa sp.
AAAAACAAATGAAAATTAAATTCATATTGATCTAATACAATTAACAACATCACATTAATTGAGCGTTAGAAGACCCCCAAATGGGCAATTTACTGGAGAATTTACTCTGATTCAGCTAGAATATGCAATTTTCGCTGGCATGAGAATTGCGTTAATAATAGGTGGTTGATCAACCATGTAATTTAAATTTATAAGGAGGGATTTTCAAAAAATGTGCTTTAGACCTACCTAGCTTGTGTTAAATTCCTAAACTTTGAATCCAAGGAGATGAAAGAATGAAAAAAGGTATTATTGTTTTCAGTATATTGCTGAGTTTTTGCCTTTCCAGCCTCGCATTTGCTGCAGGCAGCAGCTTTAGCGACGTTCCGCTCAAGCACTGGGCATATGATGCGGTAACCCAATTGGCTAAAGCCGGTATTATCGATGGGGTTGGTGACGGGACTTTCCGTGGTGACAAAACTATGACCAGATATGAAATGGCGCTTATTGTGGCCAATGCGCTAACTAAGGAAGATCAGGCTAATACCGAAAATAAGGCTTTAATAGAAAAGTTATCTGCTGAGTTTTCTGAAGAATTGAAAAGTTTGGGGCTGCGTGTTAAAAATTTAGAAGACAAAGATAACAAGAGTTTGAAAATCACAGGCGTAGCGCGCATCCGGCATGAATGGACCGAGAATCGGCGCCCGCTTGTGCCTGACGCTGCTATTGGCGGCGATCCGTATTACACAGGTCAACCAACGGATAAATCGGAAATGCGTACAGCGTATTACCTGTTTATCGACAAAAAGTTTGACAGTAACAATTACATTCATGTTACCCTTGGCAATGACTCTATTTCCGGTGATACGAGAACCGATAGCTCGGTCCAGTTTGAGGAAGCCTATTATGCCAGCAGGAACCGTAATTTTGAGTGGTCGGCAGGAAGATTTATCGTCACACTCGGCCAAGGGCTGCTCTTTAGCGCCCCCTATGTGGATGGCGGCCGGGTGAGTTTCGGCAATGATGTCAGGACGACGGTGTATGCCGGCAAAAAAACGGATTATTCCTGGATGCTGGCCGATATGCAGGTGAAATTGAACAAGAATACGAACCTGTCGCTGGCCTACGTTTCCAATGGTGAAGATGCCGACAAAGGTCTCGATTTTTATGATTCTAAAGCAGTAGGCGTGGAATACACCGGCATCCCTAACATCCACCTGCAGGGTGAGTATGGCGTAAATACGGCAGCCAATGCCAAGGTTTATAATGATGGAAAATCGGCTAAAGGCATGTATTTTAGGACCAAATATAAAGGGGCAAATCCATTCGCAGTAGGAACAAGCGGCGCTTGGGTAGGGTATAGAAAAGCCGACAATGGCTTTGACAGAATACAATATACCGGCGCCTTACATGCGCCCAATAACTGGACCTATCCTGCGCAGGGCAGCAGTGTCGACAATGTTAAGGGGTTTGAGTATGGCGTGGAAGTAACGGTTGCGCCGCAGGCTATCCTTTCCATCATCTATGGTGATTTGGAAGCTGACAAAGTAGGCGGCTTAGGTTTAGCGGATAAGAGTCAAAAATTCCTGATCAGTCAGTTAACCTGGATTTTTTAATTCTAAATTCTCATAGAGTTTACAAAATTTATTTAACCTGTGGCAGCTACTGCGAAACAGGTGAACGTTAGGAGGGATATACATATGAGTGGTAAATCTCGTGAGTACGGAATTATAGCGACTGCTATATGCTTTTTAGCCATGGGTGTCGTGATGCTGGATCGGCTGTCCATCAATTTTCTCATGCCGGTTTTAGCGCCGCAACTAGGTCTTACCAATACGGATATCGGCCTGCTCAACTCTGTTTTTTCCGTTGCCTGGGCCGTTTCAGCGTTTTTCGTTGCCGGCTGGTCTGATAAACTGGGCTACAGAAAACGCCTCCTGGTGCCATGCTTAATTGGTACAGGGGTATTCATGGCGGCAGGCGTAATTTGTAACACGGTTACTGAATTAATCGTTGTTCGGACACTTTGCGGCATTTTCGCCGGGCCGTTAGGGGCTCTGCTTTATGCCATTGTCGCTGATGCCTCAGTAGAGGGCACATTTGGCCGTAACGTTGGTATTGTAAATGCCGGTATTGGCGCCATCGGTGCAACCATTGGGCCGATCTTTATTACTCAGCTTATGGCCCAGTATTCCTGGCAAAATACCTTCCTGGTGGCCAGCATTCCAACTTTTGTTATCGTGGTTGCTGTTATCTTATGGATCAAAGAAGTTGAACCACAAGCAGCAAATGCTGCCATAGAACAAAAGGGCGGCAATGTGTATAAAGATGTAATGAAATTTAAAAACGTTCCCTTTTGCGTCATCATGAGTATTTTGGCAATTATCGGCTATATGACACTAATGATTTTTGCTCCCATGTATCTGGTTAATGTAGCTAAACTTTCCATACAAGACATGGGCTGGGTAACTTCAGCCATGGGAGTACTGTATGTTGTCTTTGGCATAGCGACTGCGAAATTATCAGATAATTTCGGTCGGAAACCAGTCATGCTTGTGTGCATAGTTTTGAGTCTGCTGGGACCGTTAGCTATGTATCTGGCCCCCGGCAGTATGTCGGCTACCTGGATGTATGTGTTATTCGGCGGGTTTGTGCCTGCTGTCGTTCCCTTTGTTATGACCATTATCCCCATGGAATCGGTACCTGTCCGTTTAATAGCGACCTCCATGGTGGTGGCTCAGGCCTCGGGGGATCTCATCAGCGGTGCAATCTGGCCGATTATTGCCGGCAGGATTGCCGATGGGGCGGGGCTTCCGTTTATGATGTTGGTCGTAGTTATTTTAATGGCATTTAGTCTAGTCTTTGCCTACTTTCTGGATGAATCCAATCCGAAGTTTCGTAATCCTGCGAAATTTATAGCTAGTTAATCTTAAATACCGTAATTATATAATTTGAAGGGAAATGGTAACCATGAAAACAGCACAAGAATTGCTCCAGGAACGTACAGAACGAGTCATGAAAACAATCGCATTGGAAAAGACCGACAGGACACCGGTAATACAGTTATTTGACGCTTTTGCTGCCCCGCATATGGGTGTAACCATGAAAGAATATTGTACAAGTTTTAAACGTGCAAATGAACTTATGCTCGATTCTTTAAAAGCTTTTGGTGATTTGGATGGAACAAATGTTTCTTTTGGGGCGGGTCAGCTGTTTCCGCTGATTTATATGTCTAAAGTTAAAATGCCAGGACGCGAGTTACCGGATGACGCCGTCTGGCAAGTGGATGAACAAGAACAAATGACCAGGGACGACTATGACACTATTTTGAATAAAGGCTGGACGCTTTTTATGATCGATTATTTAGGCAACAGACTGGGAATTGACCTGGAAAATCTTTTTGGGCAATTGGCTGGTGCTCCGCAATTAGCCAAAAATATCGAAGCTGCCGGTTACATGGTTTATACCCCTGTCTTAACCTCAGCAGTTCCTGAATTTCTTGGTGGTGGACGTTCCATGTCGAGCTTTATCAAGGATTTATACAAAATGCCTGATAAGGTGGAGGCTGTCCTGGATATTATCCAAAAGGAGACTGGTGATGCGGTGCGGGCACAGATACGGGCTACCGGGGCTAAGGCTGTATTTGTATCGCCGGCGCGTGGTGCAAGTGAGTTTTGGTCACGGAAACTATGGGAACGTTTTGTCTGGAAATATATCAAAGCGATGGCCGACGTAGTCATTGAAGAGGGTGCTGTGATCAGCTTGCACCTGGATGGAAATTGGGAACGGGACCTTGAGTATTTCCGCGAACTACCGCAAGGAAAAGCTGTGTTCGAAACCGACGGCGCCACTAATATTTATAAAATTAAAGAAGTACTCGGTGACCGTATGTGTATCAAAGGCGATGTACCGGCTGCCAAACTGACCCTGGGTACGCCAGACGAAGTTTACAACTATAGTGCCCGTTTAATTAAAGATATGGGAACAGGCTTTATTCTCTCTTCCGGTTGTACCGTACCGCCTAACGCCAAGATTGAGAATGTAAAAGCTATGATATCTGCAGCTACCGGGAAGTAAGATCGCTCAATTTAGGTTTTTTCTGTCATAAGTTACTTGAACACGGGCTGTGAATTGCGGTGGCTTACGAACAGGGGAAAGTAGGCCACCATCCCGTTAATGACGTCGTTAGAGTTCAGCCTATGC
>JAQSXM010000346.1 GCA_029256645.1 Sporomusa sp.
TTTACAGAAGCAAAACCTGATCAGGGTTTTGCCTGCAGTGCTTTCAGGACGGAAGAAACTGGAGCCAGGCACAACAGCTACACCAATCTCGCTGGCCAGGTATTTAGCAAAGGCAACATCGTCATCCCAGCCAAACGGCGTGATATCTGCCATGATATAGTAGGCCCCCTGTGGTCTAACGCAGGTAAAGCCAACCTTTTCCAGGGCATTAAGTAAGTAATCCCGCCGTTCGCTATAAAAACCAGCCAGGCCCGCATAGTATTCCGGACCAAAGGTGAAGGCCGCAGCAGAGGCTACCTGGAGGGGCGCAGCCGCTCCTACTGTAAGAAAATCGTGTACCTTACGTACAGAAGCTGTAATCTCCGGTGAGGCTTGAACATAACCAATACGCCAGCCGGTAACGCTGAAGGTTTTGGAAACACTGTTTACGGCAATTGTCCTGTCTGCCATGCCCGGCAAGGTCCACAACGGAATATGCTCGGTGTTGTCATACAATATGTGTTCATAGATCTCGTCATTGATTGCGAGCACATCATGCTTAATACACAATTGAGCAATAAGCTCCAGTTCCTCGCGATTGAAGACCTTGCCGGTAGGATTATTGGGTGTATTAATAATAATGGCTCTGGTTTTATCGGAGAAAGCAGCAATCAGCTCTTCCCTGTTAAAGTTAAATTCCGGTGGGGTTAGACTAACATACTTGGGTACAGCCCCACACAGGATTACATCTGCACCATAGTTTTCATAAAAAGGCTCAAATATAATGACCTCATCTCCCGGATTAACAGTGGCCAACAGAGTGGCGATCATGCCCTCTGTGGCACCGCAGCACACCGTAAGCTGACGCTCAGGGTCGATAACAACACCATAGTCCCGTTCAACCTTTGCGGCAATAGCATCACGCAAGCCTTTTGTGCCCCAGGTTATGGCGTACTGGTTATGATCCTCATTCACGGCCTTGACAGCAGCCTGTTTTATCGCTTCAGGAGCCGGGAAATCCGGGAAGCCCTGAGCAAGGTTAATCGCGTTATGAGCGGCGGCAATCCGGCTCATCTCCCTAATGACTGATTCGGTAAATTGCCGGGCCTTAGCCGAGGCGTAGCCGCCTTCCCGGATATTGCGGATGATGTTTTCCATACTTAAATATACCCCCTGTGATACTGATAAATTAACGTCGGTTAAGCCTCTGGGCAAAATAATCTCCGCTGGACTGTACTATCTGCACGAGCGCAATCAGGATAACGACAGTTGCCAGCATGACATCTGCTCTAAAGCGTTGATAACCATAACGAATAGCCAAATCCCCCAAACCGCCGCCGCCGATGGCTCCAGCCATGGCAGAATACCCGATCAGACTGATTACCATTAGTGTCAGCCCCAATAAAATAGAAGGCATTGCTTCCGGAATAAGTACTTTTAAGATAATCTGCCTGGGGGACGCCCCCATTGATTGTGCTGCTTCAACAAGCCCTGCATCCACTTCCTTGAGAGCTGACTCGACTACACGGCCAACAAAGGGAATCGCAGCTATAGTGAGCGGCACAATCGCGGCATTGGTGCCAATTGAGGTACCAACAATGATCCGGGTAAAAGGTATAATAGCCACCATTAAAATAATAAAAGGTGTTGACCTGGCGGCATTAACTACCGCCCCCAAGGTCTGGTTAAATGCCAGGTTTTCTTTTATGTGGCCTTTGCCGGTAATAACCAGAATTACCCCGAGCGGAATTCCCAGCAGGGCTGAGACCAGTGCTGAAACCGCTACCATATAGACCGTTTCTCCTAAAGCCTCAACCAACAGCATAAGCATGTCTTGCGACATAACCAATCACCTCTGTTCCCAAATCTCTAGCCTGTAAATATTGCAATGCGCTTTGAATATCCTCCGGGTTACCGGATAACTCTATAACCAGCGTGCCATAAGGGGTAGCCTGTAAATGGTCAATATTACCTGAGATAATATTGACATCAACGGCAAATCGCCTGATCAGACCGGCAATGACCGGTTCATTGGTCGCCGCACCGAAAAAAGATAAGCGCACAACAAGGTTCCCGCCGGCTACCGGCTGGGCTGATACGATCTCTGCCAATGCTTCCGGCAGTTTATTATTTACTACTGCTTTTATAAACTCCCGGGCAGTGTCTGACTGTGGCCTGGTAAACACATCAAAGACCTTCCCGGTCTCTACCAGGCGACCGGCTTCGATCACAGCTACTTGATCACAGATTGCTTTAATTACATGCATCTCATGGGTAATTAAGACAATGGTCAAACCCAGCTTCCGATTAATGTCTTTCAACAAAGCCAGAATTGACTCTGTCGTTTGCGGGTCAAGAGCCGAGGTTGCTTCATCACACAACAGCACTTTGGGTTGGCTGGCTAAAGCACGGGCAATACCTACCCGCTGCTTCTGCCCACCACTGAGTTGGGCCGGATATACATCTTTTTTATCAGACAAACCGACAAGATCTAACAGCGGCAATACTTTTTTCTCCCGTTCTACACGGCTGATGCCAGAAAGCTCCAGCGGAAATGCCACATTGTCCAGAACAGTCCGCGAGGACAGCAGATTAAAGTGCTGAAAAATCATGCCAATACTTTTACGGGCATCGCGTAATTGACCTTCCGATAAAGCAGTCATATCCTGACCAGCAACAACAACCTTGCCGGCGGTGGGACGCTCCAGCAGATTAATGCAGCGGATAAGGGTACTTTTACCGGCACCACTTTTACCAATAATGCCATAGATCTCTCCCTGCTTTATGTCAAAAGATACATTATCAAGGGCGATTACCTCACCTGACTCGCCCTTATATATCTTCTGTAATCCTGTTAGCGAAATCATGTTATATGCCTCCTTCATTTCATCCAATAAAAAAGCCCCTTCGCAGACGAAGAGGCATAATTGCGTAACTATGCTATTCTTCATCTGCCAAACCCTTACGGGCTGCAGGAATTGGCACCGTTCGCATCTGCGATGGTTGCCGCGGCTTCATAGGGCCAGTCCCTCAGCCAACTCTTGATGAAAAATACTGTATTCTTTTTAATTCATGAGTAATATTACCACAGGTATATGTTACTGTCAAGAAATTTATATGGCTAATGACACCAGCACTTTACAACTCCAGTCTTCTACCTGTGTTCTTTAGGGTATACTGCCAGCTTATATAGAATAAACCAGCTCATGCTTTTTTGCCAACAGTAGCTACATAGATGGCAAACTGATTCTCACCATCAATAGCCAATGCCGTATTGAGTTTGTCATCATCAAATGCAGCAATTGCACACACACCGCAGTCAACTGCCGCTGCCGCCAGATAGAGGTTCTGGCAGACATGGCCGGCATCCAGGTGCAGGTATCGATAACCGCGTTGCCCATAACGGTAGGTCATGCGATAGGTAGCTGCCGTCCAGATAAACGTAACTGCACTTGTTTTAACAAACTTCTGCCTGAGGCAGGCCTCAGTAATTACATCACCAATATTGCCTGCTGCCGCAACCTTGGCTAGTTGATAATCAACAGCTAAAAACCTGTACAGACCTGGCTCCAGGCCCTCAACCTGATTAATTAATAAATAGGTCTCAAAAGCATGCCTCGCCCCGGCGGAGGGCACTGTTCTGAAAGTAACCAGATGTGGTTCAATCGACTTAACCCCTTGTGTGCACCATAACAAATGTGAGAGCTCTGTTAATGAGATTGGCTTAGCTGCATAGGTACGTATACTAGTTCTTTGAGCAATCGCCTGAGTGAGTAAGATATCGGACTGACTCGTGCCAGGGTCCGGTAGATCAATCACTACTCCGGGATTGGCCAGATCAAGCTCTACCGGTGGCTGAGGCAACCCCTTGGCCTGGTCAGAGGGCGATGAATACTTATACTTGGTTTTCTCCATAAACTCTTTGCCAAATTCCCTAGTCATTACGCTTAGCCTCCTTAAGTGCAAACCTATTGCGCTAGTACACGCTGCTGACAGTAGCAAGCTGCGATCATATCTATCTTAAGTATAATATAAATTCATAAATAATACAAAAAGCACTCATTATGGCAATAAAAAAACACCTACATTTAGTAGGTGTTTTAATAACCAGCAACTTCCTAATCTCCCAGGCCAATCCAGCCAAGTACCTTCGGCTACTACGACCGTCCATAGCACCCCATCTGTGCGATGCTGTTACAACAA
>JAQSXM010000347.1 GCA_029256645.1 Sporomusa sp.
AAGCAGCAGAAAACCGCCAATAGTGGCAAAAACGGTTTCCATGCTAAGAATAATGGCAGCATGAGAAGGGGGCGAGTATTTCTGCCCAACTACCTGCAGGGTATACGCGATTCCTACCGAAAAAATCCCGCCGTATAAGATGGGTAACAGGGCCCCGGTCAGCCCCTCGCTGGTTATTGTTTCCAAGCAGAAGGCAGTACCCAGACTTAGTAACCCACAGGTAATAAATTGAAAGAGCGATAACTTCAACACATCCACCCTGTTGGCATAATGGTCAATCAGCAGAATATGAACAGACCAAAACAAAGCCCCCACTAATTCCAGCAAGTCACCGTATGAAATGGAGAAATTCTCTTTTACACATAATAAATATAGACCTGCAAGGGCCAGCATTGAACTGAGCCAGGTAGTAATGCTGACATAATGTTTTAGAAAAATCCCTAAAATCGGAACAAGTACAATATAGAGGCAAGTAATAAATGCAGCCTTGCCTGCAGTAGTATAAATAAGACCAATCTGTTGCAAAGACGCCCCTGCAAACAGGATTAAACCGGCTAAAATACCCGCCCTCACTGCTTCTTTGGATCCGCTTCCCGGTACCCGCTGCGGCTTGTGGCGATAGTGAAAGATCAGCGGCAGAAGTGAAAGACTGCCCAACGCAAATCTTATCCCATTAAAAGCAAAAGGCCCGATATGTTCCATACCCACCCGCTGGGCCACAAAGGCCAGCCCCCAGATGGCTGCTGCCAGTAACAGCAGCAGATTTGATTTTAAAGCACTCATTGTCTACAAACCCCTTTATATTTTGTCATGTATACTATTGGCTTTCATTACACTAAATACTACAAAAGCTTGCTAATTCCTTCATTGTGTTACTTTTCGCTGCAGCCGGATCAGCCGCAATAACAGCACAACCGCCCCTACGGCTAAGCCTGCAATAAACCCCACCCAGTAGCCATATGCTGTTAAGCTTGTAAACTTAGCCAGCAGATAGCCGACCGGCATCCCAATGACCCAATAGGACAAGACAGCCATCAGAAAGGTCACCCGCACATCTTTATAGCCGCGCAAAGCCCCCTGAATAGGAGCCGCAATGGCATCAGACAACTGGAAAAAGACAGCATACACCAGAAAGTTCCGGATTAGTTCCAGTACGCCGGGTTCCTGGGTGTACAGCCCGGCAATTTGGCGGTTAAGTGCCAATAGCCCAATCGCAAAAAAGCCGGCAATCGTTACCGCAATACCGAGGCCAAGCTTGCTATATTGCCTGGCGTCATGATACCGGCGGGCCCCAACTTCATAGCCGATGACAATTGTCAGGGTGATCCCAATGCTCAGGGGCACCATATACACTAAACCGGCAAAATTAATGGCTGCCTGATGGGCAGCGATCACAGCGGTTCCATACTCGGCCATCAGCAAGGCCACAACGCCAAAAATGCTGACTTCACAGAATATCGATAAACCAATCGGCAAACCAACTGTAAGCAGTTCCCGCCAGGTCTTAAGGGAAATGCCGGCAAGGCTGCCAAATACTTTGTACTCTCTAAATGGCTTCAGATAATGAACAACACCCATGCTAATTAAAGCCAGGCACCAGTAGGTTATGGCTGATGCATACCCGGCCCCCACCCCTCCAAGCCTGGGAAAGCCGCCGTAACCAAAAATAAGCAGATAATTGAGCACGATATTGATGGGCACTGCACAAAGAGTTATCATCATCGTAATGCGCGTATAGCCGAGAGCATCGATAAAATTCCGGAAAACCGCAGAAACAAACAAGGGCAGCACCCCTATCGCCAGCGCTGCCAGAAACCGATAAGCAATGTCATGGACAGCCGGTTCGAGCCTCATGGCATTCAGTAAAGGGCTAAGTACCGCTGAGCCGCCGGCTGTTACAATAACCGCAAGGGTGATGGCTATATATACACTCTGAATCAACAGGAATGGCATATCCTTTTTCCGGCCGGCGCCATGGAGCTGGGCCAGGATTGGCGTTATTCCTGCCAGGACCCCGCCAATCCCGGTGAAAACAGGCATCCACAGGTTTGAACCAATAGCAACCCCGGCTAAATCATAATGGCTTACCTTGCCTGACATTACTGTATCAAAAAAGCCTGTAGCCATGAGCGAAAGCTGGGTAATAAATATTGGAAAAAAGATAATAAGAAATTGCCGCACTTTATCTTTAATCGAATGGGTTTGTCTCACTTGGCACCTCAAAATTAAGAAGCCAGACTAGAGCCTGGCTTCGTCTCCATATTCTGTAATTATATTATCACTAATCCACACACCGCGTCCAGTTAAACCCGGCAGGAAACACATTTGTCTTATTCTCTAAAACATGATAACGATAGCACCCACCCGGGCGTTCGGTTACACTGACCTGATCGCGGTTTATCAGGTCAACTGCATACAAACCCAGGTTAGCAATAAAGGCACATAGATGATGATGAATAAACTCCACGCTTTTCAGCTCAGTTGCAAGTGCTCTGTCCATATATTGCGGGATATCGGCAGGTTGAAGAATACTGCTGACAGACTCGCCTTTTTCGTCAATGTATTCTATCCATTCCCATTTGAGCGGCAGTGTTTGCTGATACCTTTTTTTTATAAAAGGCCGGGCCTGGCAAACCCAGGCAAAGGGGCTATTGATCCCATATTGTTTAGCCCATTCGGCTGCTTGCGCTGTTTTTTCCCGGTATGATAGTGCTACCCCGAGATGTGCAGGCAGTTCGGAATCAACGACCTCAACCCATATCGATTGAGCAAGCGGTAATAAGTTCCCATACTCCACCTCACGGGCAAATGAATTTAGTGAGGAAGACGCTTTAGAAAAAGAAGCCAGCAAAGTTGATGCATCAAAAATTTTAGCGTTCATATTATTGTAGTTAATACCCTGCCAGTAAGTGGTCATGGTATCTACTACCTTGAATTTTGCGCCCTGATGCTTATCTGGTGAGACTGTTGCCTGCTTTAAAATGTCTTGTAGTATTTTCATTGATTCACTTGCTCCTGTCACCTTTTCCTCTAATTTTCCCACCCCTGTGTTTGTTTATGTAACAATGAGCCACTAGCAGGGTTAAAAAATTCTTTCTTTTAGCCAATAGCAGGAGATAATTGACTTCTTTAGCAAAAAAAGAATACTGGTTGTGTTTAACTATTGTATTTTTGTAAAACCATCCCCCTATTGACGCTATATGAAACAATCTCTATAATAATTAGCAAGCACTTATATCTTTGTACAGCGAACATAAGAGGGGGAAATCTAAAATGCAAACAACACGAACAGCCTCTGGTGCAACGGCAGCGTCTGTGCAGCCGACAAGACAGCGGGTAGTGTTAGTGGCAATTCTGCTCCTAACCTTGCTCGTAGCTTACCTGGATAGGGTAAATGTGTCTGTTTTACTTGCCGACAATACCTTCCTTACTGAGATGGGGATTAAGGGTCAACCGGTTCAAATGGGGCTGTTAATGACATTATTCTTAATTGCTTATGGTGTAGCTAACGTGGTACTCAGCCCGCTTGGTGATTACATAGGTCCCCGGAAAGCCATGTCGATTTCCATCCTGCTGTGGACCATCTCGGTTGTTATCGGCGGCTGGGCAATGACTTTTGGTACCATGCTTGTCGCCAGGATCATCCTGGGCATCGGCGAAGGCATGCACTGGCCGATGCAGAGTACTTTCGTCAAAAACTGGTTCCCCCCCAATGAGCGTGGCAAAGCCAACGGTGTCTGGCTGATTGGTTTGATGGGCGGACCGGCTCTGGCAATGCCCTTCTTCACCTGGATTGTTTCGACATGGGGCTGGCGTCCCAGCTTTTTTGTCCTTGGTGCGCTGGGGCTTATCCCCTTGTTATTACTCTGGTTTTATGTAACGGATCATCCTCGTCAGAATAAACGGGTCAATGCAGCTGAATTAGAGTATATCGAAAGTGCGTTAAAGATTGAAGCTGCAGAAGAAGCCAAAATTAAAACAGAAAGCTTAGGCGAACGCCTTAAATCTTTTGTGCTCAACTACCGTTTCTGGCTGTTGACAGTTAATTATTTCTGCATAGCCTGTATCTGGTGGGGCACCATGGCCTGGCTGCCCTCTTATCTCAAAGCCGCCCGCGGTTTCTCCTGGTCGGAAATGGGTGCACTGGCCTCGTTACCCTATATTCTTGGCAG
>JAQSXM010000348.1 GCA_029256645.1 Sporomusa sp.
TTGGCCGGAAGCTGTAGAGCAGGGGCTAATCGCCGCTCGCAATATGGCGGGAGTCAAAACGATCCGCGTCGACGGAGCTGCTCTAAACTCGGTGGAAATAGCCGGAATACCTATTGTTTCAATAGGGGATATCGATGGTAGTCCTAATGATGATGTCATCACCTTTCACAAAGACAGCTGTTATCGCAAAGTAGTTATACGGGATAAAGTCGTGCGTGGCGTATTATGTGTTGGCGACATCCGCCATGCCGGAGTGTTGGGCAATCTTGTGCGGCGTCAAGCAGAGGTTGACCACTTAGAACGAATCGCACAGCCAACATTTAGTTTTGCTGATTTCATGGCTATGTGAGTCAGTAAGAAGCAGTCATAGTCTGAAGCGATCCCGGTGTATTTTCCGGGATCGCTTTGCTATATCGCCAGTATTACGTTAAGCCGCAAAAATGAGCTGCTTTGGTTTCAACTCAATTCGCATGTCCCCTCTTGACACACATCGCAGGGTTGTGTATACTTTGTTAATAGAACTACATACTATGTGCTGATCAGAAATACTGAAGGCTAAATTTTCCTCTGCGGGGAGAATTTAGCCTTTTTTTGCTTGCCTGCTAGATCACCGATTAAGGAGCGTCCGAACCATGAATATTAACTGGGAATTTATTCTTACCAGTTTGCCATTATATGAGAAAGCGGCATGGCTTACGCTGCAGCTTGCAGTTTGGGGCATTCTGTCATCTTTACTGCTCGGCCTGGTTTGCAGTGTGATCCTCTACTCTAAGATCAAGGGCTTGGATCGAGTGGTTCGAGGCTATATTGAGCTTTCTCGCAATACACCGCTGCTGATACAGTTATTCTTTCTATACTATGGTCTTCCCAAAATCGGAATTACACTTAGTGAGCAAATGTGTGCGATTATCGGGTTGACTTTTTTAGGTGGCAGCTATATGGCTGAAGCCTTTCGCGGCGGCATTGAATCGGTGAGCAGGTTCCAAATTGAATCAGGCCTTAGTATCGGGTTGTCTAAAATGCAGTTAGTTCGATACGTCATTTTGCCGCAAGCATTCTCGGTAACTCTACCGGCGTTGGGCGCCAATTGTATATTTTTGTTAAAAGAAACCTCGGTTGTCGGAGCAATTGCCATACCGGAACTGATGCATGTAACACAAGATTTAATTGGCATGTACTATCAAACGTTTGAATTACTGCTGATGCTGGTGGCAGCCTATTTAATTTTGCTTTTACCATTATCAGTGTTTCTAACTTGGCTGGAAAGGCGGGTTCGCTATGCTGAATTCGGGAATTAGCGTATTCTTTGAAGGCATAAATATGCAGCGCTTATTTATCGGATTGCTGGTAACGGCGCGCATTGCCTTTATTTCTATTCTCATTGGCTCGGTCCTTGGCCTCTTAATGGGCTTAATTCGGACATCCAACTCGAAAGTAATCCGCGGCATTTGCCGGATCTATCTGGAACTATTTAGAATTATCCCGATTCTCGTTTGGCTGTTTATCGCCTACTTTGGCGTTACCAGTCTGTTCGATATCCATCTGGAGGGCGAATTAGTGGCAGTCATTGTATTCAGTCTCTGGGGCGCTGCTGAAATGGGGGATATTGTAAGAGGCGCTGTTAAATCGCTGCCTAAGCATCAGAGTGAATCGGGAACGGCGCTCGGACTCAGCTTCTGGGGACTTTACCGGTATATACTCATTCCTCAGGCTGTACGGCGGATGTTGCCGGGAGCGATAAACTTAGCCACCCGGATGGTTAAAACGACTTCGCTTGTGGTTATGATTGGTGTTATTGATGTTGTCAAGGTTGGACAACAAATTATTGAAAGATCGCTGTTGAAAACGCCGACAGCCTCTTTTTGGATTTATGGATTGATTTTTATTCTGTATTTTATCATCTGTTATCCATTGTCGAGATTGTCGAAACAGCTGGAAACAAAATGGGAGAGCTAGTGGAGGATTATGGTTACTAAAACAGATAATCAGGTATTGCTTGAGATAGCCGGATTGCATAAGGAGTATGACGGCAAAACAGTATTGGACAGCATTGACCTCAGTATTCATAAAGGCGAGGTTGTTGTTGTGCTGGGGCCGTCTGGTTGTGGCAAGAGCACATTGCTTCGTTGTCTAAACGGTCTTGAAACTATTCAAGGGGGTGATATAACATTCCACGGTAAAAGTATTACAAGCAAAGGAGTGTATTGGCAGAAGATTCGTCAGCAGATAGGAATGGTATTCCAAAATTATGATTTATTTCCCCACATGACAGTGATCGAGAATATCCTTTTAGGTCCGGTGAAAGTACAAGACAGGGATAAACATGAAGCGTTGGCTCAGGCGGAGCAACTGCTGGAACGGGTGGGCCTGCTTGACCGCAAGCATTCGTATCCACGGCAGCTTTCCGGCGGTCAGAAGCAGCGAATTGCGATTGTAAGGGCTTTGTGCATGAATCCGGAGATCATGCTTTTTGACGAGGTGACGGCAGCCCTGGATCCGGAAATGGTGCGAGAAGTTTTAGATGTTATACTGGGGCTGGCAAAACAGGGAATGACAATGGTGATCGTAACCCATGAAATGGGCTTTGCCCGCGCGGTTGCAGACAGGATCATCTTTATCGATGCAGGTGAGATTTGCGAAGCAGCTGCACCTGATGATTTTTTTACCAAGCCAAAAACAGAGCGTGCCCAACAATTTTTAAATATATTTCAATACTAAAATGAAGGGGAGCGGTATTTATGAAGAAAAGTAAAAAGTTTTTAGCAGCAGCACTTAGTGTGGTGGTGATACTATTACTGGGAGTACTAGCAGGCTGCGGCTCCAACGCAACTACAAAAACCGATAAAAAGGAACCGGCTGCGCAGTCGGCGAATAAAAGTTCGATTGAGGAAATCAAAAAGCGCGGGACGATAAAGATCGGTATTTTTGGCGACAAACCTCCTTTCGGCTTTGTCGACGCTAACGGCAAAAATCAGGGATTTGATGTGCATATCGCCAAACGATTTGTTAAAGATCTTTTGGGGGATGAATCGAAGGTAGAATTTGTACTGCTTGAACCTGCCAGCAGAGTAGAGTATTTGCAAACCAATAAGGTTGACATTGTTTTGGCTAACTTTACTGTTACCGAAGAAAGAAAGCAAAAAGTCGATTTTGCCAATCCCTATATGAAAGTCTCACTTGGCGTAGTTTCACCAACAAATGCGGCGATTACTTCGGTTGATCAATTAAAGGGCAAGAAGCTTATTATTATTAAAGGCACAACCGCTGAAACGTACTTCGCCAAAAACCACCCTGATGTAGAACAGTTGAAATTTGATCAAATCACACAAGCGTTTGAAGCGCTGAAAGACAAACGCGGTGTTGCGTTATCGCAGGACAATACCTTATTGTTTGCCTGGGCAAAAGCAAATGCAGGCTTTACCGTTGGCATTCCGGCATTGGGCGGCCTGGACACGATCGCTCCCGCTGTGAAGAAAGGCAATAAAGAACTTCTTGACTGGATTAACCAGGATCTGGAAACATTAGGCAAAGAAAAGTTTATTCATCAGGCTTATGACGCAACATTAAAGCCTGTGTATGGCGATTCCGTTAATCCGGAAGATATTGTTGTTGAGGCTGGAAAGCTGAAATAGCATATAGACAGATGCTTACTTTACTTAGCTGATCGGAACACTGAAGGCTGGAGTGAATTTTCACTCCAGCCTAGTTTTAACAGCTATCAGAGAGTTTAAGTATAGTAAAGTGATACAGGGGTGTGATTGAACCGGTTAAAGGGTACGATTCCACGGAGGTAACGAAGGGAAAATGAGGTAAGGGAGGAGTTGTTTTGCCGGCTATGCCGGCCCGGTGAACCTAATCCTCCGTGTCCTCTTTTCAACTTCGTTCCCTCCGTGGAACCGGGTCCCGTATTCCAAAGTACCGCGTCAGCGATGCGCATACTATTTCCTTTTTACGTAATTCCCTTGTGAAGACGCGCAGCGTCCTTTGTGTCCTTTGCGGTTAAAAACCGTTCTTTTATTCTCGAAGACAGCCAGCGGTTTATCTTTCGCTTCCTTTACCCAGATTAGATTCTCCTCATATCTGGCAGGGGTTATCGATACTGGTGCAGAATCAGGTTCATGGAATCAGAAATGGAGGAATTACTATGAGTAAAAAAAAG
>JAQSXM010000349.1 GCA_029256645.1 Sporomusa sp.
TTAGATCTTATCCAGAAGCAGGTATACCGTATGCTTACTTGCTAGATATGTGCCATGGCGTTTTCACCGTCAATGCGCCCTCTGTTCTGCTTATATCGATAGTCTCAAATACCTTAAGAAAAAGTGAAATTGCAGGATTGTGACGGTTCTTTTTCCATCTAGCCACTATATTACTATAAGCACCTTCGCCTTGCATATCAACGAAAGTGATACCCGGATGGCAATAACGTGTCAGTGTGGGGTTTTTAGACCAAAATGAAATACCGAAACCTGCTTCAACTAACCATAATATACCTTCCAGGCGAGTCGTTGTCACGGGTATAGACGGTGAAAAGCCCCGGTCTGTACAAAATTTAGTGAACCACTTAATGCCGTCTACTGATTCTGCCTCAGACAGTAAAATAAACGAGTCATTAGCTAAAGACGCGATATCGACAGAGGCTTCGCCGGCATAAGGATGATTACTGGGCAGCAGAAAACACAACGGGATTCTATGAATTAAACGCTGCATAAACTTATTGGACTTTAGTTCATTTCCGAGTATCACCATGAAGCCAAGATCTAATTCTTCAGACTCTAAAGCGTTTTCTATCGTTTTAAGGGTAAGTATGCGAAGATCTATATTTATTTGTGGATAAAGAGAATGGAATCTTTTTAACGCATAAGGAAAAAAGGCACTTTCTCCCCCAAAACAGCCAATTTTTAGATTCCCACGGATCCCACGGTTTGCTTGACGGGTTTTCTCAATAATTTCAGAAAATCTGTCGAGAAAGCTAACGCTTTCTTTTAATAAAGTTTTACCTGCTGCCGTTAATTCAAGCGAATGGTGACGGCGAATCAACAATTCGACACCCATTTCTTCTTCAATGTCGGCAATGTGTTTACTTAACGCCGGTTGACCGATGAATATCTGTTTGGCAGCCTCAGTAAAACTCAAACATTGTGCTACCACTATAAAGGAACGTAAATGCCGGATGTCCATGCTTACCCCCCTTACGGTTTCTATGAACAATATAATAATAATTCAAAAAAACATAAAATGATAGAGACAAAATTAAAAGGGCGTATCATAGTTTGGAATAATTATTTAAATTATTGGAATTTTACAAAACAAATTAGCGCAATTATCATTAAAGCATAAGTCGCTCTACTGAAATAAGTTAGAAGAGGAACCATCTAGGATGAGAAACAATCAGCAATTATTTAATAAAAGCGGATTGCCGCTGCTGCAGGCAGGCCTCAGTAACAGACTACTCCATTGGTGATGGCCAGGAATACGGAACCGGTACCGGGAAGGGGGTTGATAAGGATAAGAGTTTCATAACTAGGTGCTTAGCAGTTTGGTACATGCTTTTAAGCAAAAAAGGGGGAAGAGAAAATGGGAGATACACAAAGGTTCTATGGGTGGAAGATGCTTGGTGCCCTGTGGTTTTTGTACTTCCTAAACATGGGTTTTCCACTTTATGGCGGTATTATTGCGAACACATATATGCTAAAACAGATTGCCATGGATCGGTCAACTTTTGGTCTATCGTTTACATTGTTGAATTTCTTTGTGGGCGTTCCCTCGTTTCTGGTTGCTTCATCAATTTTGAAGTGGGGAGTTAGGACTACATATGGTATTGGCGTCGGGCTTGTTGCCTTCGGTGGTTTGCTAATGGCTTTTTGGGTATCTGAGCCATGGCAGTATTTGGTTGCCTTCGGTTGTGTTATTGGACTCGGGCAGTGTTTTTGCACCATTGTTCCCATGTCCACGGCCATCACCAGATGGTTTGTGCGCTTTCGCGGCAGAGCAATGGGGATAGCCCTGACTGCATCTGGCTTTTCAGGTTTTGTTGGTGCTCCGATCATTAATAATGTATTGACGGCCAATGGCGGTAACTGGCAGCAGGCTTGGCTGATCATCGCCGGTATTGCTGTCGTAGCAGGCGTTATTGCCTTCGTTTTTATAAAAGAACGCCCGGAAGATCTGGGTCAACTGCCGGATGGTGTAATGGGAGATGCTCTGACAGCTCAGAAATCAATTGACAGCGGTAGTGACCAAGCTGCCTGGACCCCGGCACAAGCGTATAAAACGATAGCGTATTGGCTGGTGGTGGTAGGATGTATTGGTTGTTCCTTTCCATTTTATTGGGCAATTGCTCACCTGGTGTTATACCTGAAAGGAATTGGCATCAATCCAGCGAACGCGGCTTGGGCTATGGGGCTGTACACCATGGGTGGTATTGCCGGGCGGTTAGTCGGCGGCTGGTTAATGGATAGAATGGCTCCGCGCCTTGCATTTATTTTAGGCCTGGTGTGCACCATCGCCGGCAGCGTACTGGCCCTGCTCCTGAATGCAGACTTAGTGATGGTGTCCTATGCGGCTGCAATTTTATTAGGCGGCGGTTTCGGCTGGACATTTGCGTGCATGAATGCCATTCTCGCTAATTTTTTTGGGCCGGGTCCATTCCCCAAATTATTTAGCATGCTGATGGTGATATCCACCATTATCTGTGCACCATCCGGATTTATCGGCGGAAAAATATTCGATATCTACAAAAGCTATACCCCGGCATTAGAGTTAAACATTGCGCTGTGTGTCATCAGTGTTATTGCGTTGCTCTTTGCCAAGGCGCCGCAAATGAATAATTCCGCTTCAGGCCAGTCAATTAAGGCGTAGGTTATAGGATATAAATTTCAGTAGCTGCTAATCGTTTTTAAAAATAAGGAGGAACAGAGTATGTCAAAAGATGTTATGACCGCAGAAGAACGAATCGTTGCTTCCATTAATCTTCAGCCGGTGGACCGGGTGGTTTGTGCACCGATCATCGAACAAAATGCCGGACAATTTGTGGGAATGACGAATAAGGAATTTATCTGGAACTGGGACAAAGCCCAGGACGCCATTCAAAAAGTGTGGGAGGCTTTTCCCGTCTGGGACAGCAATGCGTATATGTTGCACGGACGTATTGCGCCGGTAGCGAAAAAGTGCGGCCCGGGGAGATTTAAGATGCCGGGAACTGAATTAGAAGATAATGCCCAGTATCAAATTCATGAATACGAAGCGATGCTGCGAGAGGATTATTTCATTATTAAGGAAAAGGGGTGGACGGAGTTCCGGCTTACTTTTCTGGAGCGGGTTCATCAGGTGAGCCGGGCAGAGGTCTTAGTGGGGCAGCAAGAAATGGCCAGACTACGTCAGGATGAGATTGAACGCAGCTACGCCCGGGGTCAAAGTTTAACCTGGGGGGCCATTATGGGGACAATTCCCTTTGATGCTCTTTCTATTTGCCGCTCCATGGAACGATTTTATAAAGATATGTTTCAGATTAGCGACGAAGTGGAGGAGTTGCTGTGGATTGTTAATGATGCCGTAATTGCCGGGTCTGAAGCGGCAGTCAAGGCTACAGGGGTTAACCGGGTGTTTGTTGGCGGGACCCGGGGTTCAGGCCAGTTTATCGGGAAAAAGCAATTTGAACGGTTTGTTTGGCCGCAATTAAAAGCCATGGTTGCGCGTTTGACCGAAAAAGATATTGTGCCGATTTTGCATTTTGATTCCGACTGGACCAAAAACCTTGAATATTTCCTGGACCTGCCAAAAGCTAAGTTTGTGCTGGAACTAGACAGTGCCACCGATATTTTCAAAGCGCACGAAATTTTGAAAGGTCATTGTGCCATTAAAGGGGATGTGGGCGCATCACTCTTTACGGTAGCTTCTCCGAGTGACCTTGATGAGTACGCTAAAAAACTCATAACCACATTCCGGAATGGCGAGGGGTTGCTGTACTCCTCCGGTTGCAATATGCCAATGAATTCGAAACCGGAGAACGTGAAAGCTTTCTTTGATGCGGTGGAGAAATATGGGAGATATAATTAAGCCTGTCTGCGTTGGTATTATTTACAATTAAATCACACTACGTGATTCAGCCAATAAGTTGTTGGGTCGCGTAGTGCTATAATTGACGGAATAATAAAAAAATATTAACAAGAATCAGTTGAATTTATCTGTAAGTGGAAGCGGGTAGGGCTTTGTGGTTCTTTGTATCTTCTGGCAGGGGATGTCTGCATAAAAAAAAGGTGGGCGATAATTATGAAAAAAATGCAAAAAACAAAAAAATGGCTGGCAATTGTACCGCTGGCGCTGCTGTCGATTACTATGGCTGGAACC
>JAQSXM010000350.1 GCA_029256645.1 Sporomusa sp.
TCCGATCTGTATTCATATAGGAAATATTTATTTCCACAACACTCCTGCTGCAAGTAACAGCGAAATAGTCTTTTAACCAAACAAAAATATCTTGATAGAACCCGGGTGCATTCTCGGGATAGGACTGACCGGATACCTTCAGCACTCCGGTGTCCGGATTAAAATCAACTTCCGGAGAAGATTTTGTCCCCGCTCGATATAACCGTTCCATCAATAAAAAAACCTCCTTAGTCACTACAAGCTGACCTTCAAAGTAAAAAAAGAATACCTCTCATCACGGGATACAAACATGTAATCGAGAGGAGCCAACGCTTTGCGAGCCATATCAATAATCCCCAGACCTGCACTATCGTACTCAGTCTCTGATCGCCTGGCTTTAAGCGTTTCTTTATAATATCTTTTTAACTGGTCTTTGGTTAATGCGTTAACATGATCAATACGTTCTTTTAACACTTTCACATCATTATTACTTACCAGATTACCTGAGCACACAAAAAAGCGGTCTTCTTGCCGCCCTATGACAATGATACTTTCAAAAGCCCTACGGCTAATTTCCAGCTTGTCGTTTCCGGCAGCCTTCTTCAAAAAATAATTTTTTATATTCTGTGATTGCTCAATGTATACAGAAAAGACATTATGGATATCTGTTTCCTCAGTACTTTTTTCTTCCTGCAAATAGGAAGTAATGGCTGTCCCAATTTCTTCGATAATTCCCTGGGTAAAGGAACCATTAAAACTAATAATAATACCGTAACTGCTTAATTCACCAATGAGCTGATGTAATTTTTCATTGATCATAGTCTACAACCTCCCTTAAAACTTGAATCCCATAACTGTAATATCATCCCGCTGTTCTTCACTTCCCATATATGCTTCGAGATTGCACAATAACGCAGTTTTCTGTTCGTTCATGGTACGCGGGAAATTGTGAGTGATTAGTTTTACAAAATTATCTATTCCGAAGGGATTAGTGTCTGGGTATCCATGCTGATCAAAAAAACCATCTGTTGACAAATAAAGACCGTCACCGGGTTCATAATAGAATTCTCGATTCTCAAAATCAATAATACGGGTCTTTCTACCCAAGCGGCCCCTTTTGTCATAGCCAATACTGCGGCGTGAGCCAATGATCTCCTTGACTTTCCCACAATGCACGTAAAAAAGCGGTAGTCTGGCACCGGCAAATATTACCTTATGGTCAATGGTATTGACCTTCACCAATCCCATATCCAAACCGGCGTAAAGTCGTTCCTTGTTCTCTCCGTTTGTGTAAAAAGTCTCGTAAAATTTATCATCCAGAAAAGAAAGGATGTCAGCCGGTTGGTAGTTCCCGCTTTCATCCAGCATTTGTTTTAACATTTGACTAACGGCAAGCGTCATGAATGCTCCTGGCACCCCATGACCGGTACAGTCAATAACAGCAGCCATGAAACCATCAGTACAAGGGGCACACCAGTAAAAATCACCGCCGACAATATCCCGAGGCCGCCAAAGAATAAAGGCTTCGGCAGTATAACCTCCCAGCAGGGATATATCAGACAACACAGACTGCTGGATCACTGCGGCGTAGTGGATGCTATCGGTAATCAGTTTGTTCTGTGCCCGCACCTCTGCCTCGGCTTTTTGGCGGACTAGAATTTCTTCCTTTAACCGCTTTTCACGCTCTTCAAGCTTAATGACCATCGAGTTAAAGGCTTGGGAAAACTCACCCATAAAGTCAATTCTCTGCTGGTAATCGCCCTTTTCAATTTGCTGCGCCTGCCAGGTCAGATGATTCAACTTGGAATGAAGTTCTTTCAGGCTGCCTGCTAAAAAGTTGGTTTTGCCCGGACGCTCCACATTTAGATTGCCTCTCGCCAAAGGAACAGCGTATTCATACAGTTCCCTGCAATGTCCAGCCAAGTGGTTAAAGGAATGAACAAGCTCCCCCACTAACGCGCTGCACCCCTCTGTATTGATTTGTTCCGGATACTTTCCTCTCACTAAAAGACATATTCCAGATCTCATTTTTTCCAATATATCCAAATCTGCATGCTTCATATATTCACCTGACCTGTCAATGTCACTTGTCACAGGTGACCCGAAAACGGCAGGTCCGGTCACCGGTAGCCCAGCAGTCAATTTCCTTTGCAGTAAAACTTTTCCCGGTGTATTCCCGTAAAATCCCGGCGATAAAACCCTCATCATAATCACAAACCGATTCCTCGGTGATAGGCAGTCCGGAACAGTCCAAATCCTCCTCCACGGTGAGAATAAACTCGAGTTTCTCCATATCGGCCGACTCCAGACGTAGAATCCCAATTTTCAGATCAGCCAGTTTTTGTTGCAGTTGGGCCACAAAACCTTCAAATTCGAGGCTTTTATCCAAAAGATTTCTGCAGAATTCCTCGCCGGCAAGCTTGCCGGCGGCTCTAAGAAGGTTACTGGCCTGTTCAGCCCCATATGTCCGGTTTAACACATCCCTTAAGGTAAACTGGAACAACCGGTACACCAGCACCGGCATGTTGGCTCCCAGATTCGTTCTGCCTAAACTGATATCACCAAGACTTTCCCAACTGAAAGATTCATTTTGAATATCACCCTTGAATTTATACACAGACTTATCCCACCTTTATATTATCTTTTCAAAATTTGGTCATAATTTATTATACCGACTTTGGTCTTAGTATGCTATAACATTTTAAGGAAAAACCTGTATGAAGAATGACCATTAACCTACAGCCTCTTGCTGCAATAATAAGCTACTACTTCCATCACAATGCCATTGAGGACAAAAATTAAATATTCCTGTTATACTGCATAAAGATGTTAAAGCCTTTATATGTTGTTGGAAGCTGGCCTGCTGTTGATTTACCATCTTTCATTTTAAATTTTTGCAGGTCGATAGAAAAATTGCTTTTTGCGTTAATTTTGATATCGTATCCCAAGCCGGCAGTATATTTCGTCCGTCCATCTACGTCAATAGAAGTATATTGAGGATTTCCATTACTGTCATAGTAATTACGTATCCCGGCATAACGGCTACCGTCAGTCTTCATAACATCGAAGGTAATCCGGAAAACTCGCTTAGCATCTAATTTTTTACTCCACATGGTTCCAAAATAATGAGCCGATGCATCGGAAGTATCAAACGGCACAATATTTATATTTTGATTCTCATGCCAATAATAAAACATGACATTTTGGTTGTTCTGTAATTTCCGGTTATATGTCAGCCGTTGTTCCCATTGGTCGCCTGTGGCATACCTGTCACCATTCGCTATTTTTGTAAGACCGGTAGTTGTATTAATAAGTTCACCAACACATTGCCATTTCTGCCCGGCATGCTGCCAGCGGAGAAAGCGTCGCCACTCACCGCCCGGGGTAACAACATCATCAGGTATCTCGCTGGTCGGGTCATAGGACCGGCTAAAAACATAGCTTGTGCCAATCGTCCACATATCTTCTTCACTGCATCGCCAGCTGGCATTAATCCCCGGGGTAAATTGCCATCCCTTCCCAAATTGACTCACTTCCACTAAATCCTCGTTCATCATGGCATGTCGTTCCGCCAGGACAATGCGGATTTACCGGTAGGGATATTTACACTCAGCGCATAATCAACAATAACCCTGGGCTTTTCATTTCTTTTAGAGATTATAAGGGTTGTATCAGATAGAGTATTTACCCGGCCGCTGGCATCAATGGTCTTGTTTTGCGAGGTAATATATTTCGTATACAAACCATAGGAAAAATCCTGTTGCCAATAGCCGAAATATAACGGCTGTACAAATTGCCGGCCACTGTTACCGGTATTATCATCCCAATGATAATACTTCATATCTCCGGAAAAATAATGTGAACCTGGCGGGTGTTCTTGTAAGTAGATCAACTGCTCCAGTTGTGTCTTGGTTTGGGTTGCATACGTCTGGGATTGAAGAGCAAATTCCCTGGCATCATTAACTACTAAAGAGGCATCCAATACTGCCTGTTTTGCTTCAGCTGCTTTATATGCAGCTTCTTCAGATCTAGCAGTTTCTTCGTTGGCAATGCGTTCTGCTTGTTCGGCTTTTTGATCAGCAGCTGTCGCAATCCGGTTCAAGCGGTCGGCTCGGGCATGAGCGGCTGCCGCTTTAGACCAGTCCACCATTGTATCCGCCTGTACTTC
>JAQSXM010000351.1 GCA_029256645.1 Sporomusa sp.
ATGGGCTTGGATGCCGTATGTCTGCATCCGCGCTGTGACTTGCGTAATGGAAGCATTCCCCGTAAGCAGGATATAGTTTTTGACGATGTAAAGAATTGGGTTACCACGGATTTATTTACCTTCGCCGTACTGGATGGACCGATTGGCTGGGGTGGCAGATTGCTGGGATTTGAGCAGATGATGAAGCAGCTAGTCCGCCGTAATCCGGATTTTTTGGAGCTGGTAACAGCTATTGAGATAATAAATAAGGACATGATGGATCAATTGGCTGACAGCGGGGTAAATGGCATTATCCTTGCAGACGATATTGCCTTTAATCAGGGGGTTATTGCCCGTCCCACGATTTTGCGGGAAACGTTATTTCCTTCGTTGGCCTGTCAGGTGAGGTATGCACAACAGCTAGGTATGCCAGTTTTCTTTCATTCTGACGGTAACCTGACATTGGTGCTTGAGGACATCGTGGCGGCAGGATTTGACGGATTACAGTGCATTGAGGCTTTGGCTGGGATGGAGATCGGCAAACTAAAGCAACAATATGGTCATAAGCTATGCTTATGGGGGAACCTAGACCCGGCTGAATTAATTGAATCGCGAAGCCTGAGGCAGCTTGAGCATACTGTAAGCCAAATTGTCACTGGTTTTGGCAGCAATAGCGGCTTGATCTTTGGTACAAGCAGCGGTCTATTTGAGCAAATGCGTTTGGAAAGTGTGCGGGCGGTTTATGAAATGGCCAAAAGACAAACTACTTATGAAGACAGAATATAAGGTGGTCTTTAATCAACCAGGGGGGTTAAAGACCACCTTATTTTACAACCCTAAGTGTTAAATGCATCTGAATATTTTCAATAGAAGGAATATTGTCAAAAAATGTCGTATATATGTATCTAGTTGTCTACACGTCTAGGCTTTCAATAAAAGGAGGGCATGTTTTGAGGTGGAAAAAGACGTGTTAATCTCTTTGATTTGTAAAAAGGAGGGCCAATATGCAAAATAATACTACATCATCACAGTACCGGTGGGTTATCTTAATACTCTGTGTTTTATGTTTTTTGTTTAGTTTTATTACCCGCTTTACCTGGCCTCCGTTAATATCAGTCATAGTTCCTGATTTAGGCATGAATATGGGACAGGCCGGGGCCTTTATGAGCGCATTTTATATCGGTTATGTTGCGACACAAATACCGGCAGGCTTACTGGCTGACCGGTTTGGCGTACGGATCATTCTCTCGGTATGCTTAATCCTTGAAGGGTTGGCAACAGCCTCATTTTCGCTGATTGGCGACTATCAATTAGGATTTAATCTGAGAATTGTCGCCGGCTTAGGATCTGGAGCTGTGTTTTCCTCCTGCTCGCGTGCCTTGGTAGAATGGTTTCCGGCCAGAGAACAAGGTTTGGCTTTCGGAATTTTAACGGCAGCCCCTTCCAGTGGAATTTTGATAACTAATATTCTCGTACCCTATCTAAATCTGATGTTTGGCTGGCGGGGCGCATTTCAGGCAGTGGGGATGCTGACGATCACCGCCGGTGTTCTGGTATTTTTCCTGATGAAAGTTAATTGCCGTTTTGAACAGAAACGCGAAAACATTATAACCGGGTTAAAATACATATTTGGCAACAGAGATTTGATGTTGCTTTCTGCTGCCGGCTTCTTCCTGATGTGGCTGCAACTGGGGACAGCCACCTGGGCCAATGTTTATATTAAGGGGCTTGGCTTTTCGGTGCGTGAGGCCGGTACAGTAATGGCATATTATGGTTTGGGAGGGGCTATTGCACCGCTTGTATCTGGTATTATATCCGACAGGCTGGGGCGAAGGAAGCCTTTGGTGATCATTGCCTTTATCCTTGTCGTGCCATTTACTATTTTGTTCGGTTATCAAACAAGACTTGAACTGTTGTACTTAACAGGATTCGCCGGCGGCTTCAGCGCTTATCTGGCTAATCCCCAGCTTACTGTACTGATATCCCAGACTGCAGGCATAACCCGGGCAGCAACGGCCAACGGTGTGGCAAACTGTTTATTCCAGATGGCATCCCTGATGAGTCCCTGGGTTATAGGGCAAGTGATTGATTTTACCGGCAATTTCAACTATGTCTGGTGGATTTTAGCGGCTGGCCCGTTGTTAGCTCTGTTGGTTATCGTTCGTGTTTATGAGGAACGCGTACATTAGTGTAAAATATATAAAGGATAAAAGCCTCCCTGCCCAGCGGGAGGTTTTTTGGTAAAAAAAATATTTTTTTATTATTGCAGGAATTGCAATTATTTTGTGGAATTAATTTATTTAAAATTATCGAACAGTATATGACAATGTCGCACGATGCATTGTAATATTTGTTCGACCACCCAAAACCAAGAGGAGTAAGCAGCATGACAATTGCCTATCTTGATTGTTTTTCGGGTATTAGCGGCAATATGATGGTTGGTGCCTTGCTGGATGCCGGCATGCCGCTGGAATATCTTGAAGCAGAACTAAAAAAACTATCTTTGTCATCGTATAAACTCATTGATAAGGAAGTATCAAAAAATGGAATCAGGGCCAGATATTTTAATGTCGATGTTAGCAAATGGTTCCAGCCTTCCCGGAATTTTAATGATATTCGGTCAATTATTGATAATAGCCTGTTGTCCGATCAGGTCAAAAAGCATTCACTAGCCATATTTTCCCGTTTAGCTGCTGCCGAAGCCAAAGTACACGGGGTTTCTGTAGATAAAATTCATTTTCATGAGGTTGGTGCTATTGATTCCATTGTCGACATTGTGGGGACCGCAATCGGTCTGGAATATCTGGGAATCGTGGAAATTTATGCTTCAGCTCTTCATGTCGGATCAGGCTATGTTAAATGCAGTCATGGACTTATGCCGGTCCCGGCACCGGCAACGGCGGAACTATTAACTGGAATTCCTTTTTATGCCGAGGGTATTAAGAAAGAACTGGTGACTCCCACCGGTGCGGCTATTGTCGCTACACTGGCAAAAGGCTTTGGGTCCCCCCCGGCTCATTTTATAACCAGGAAGGTCTGTTATGGGTCTGGCAGCCGGGATATTGACATACCTAATGTTTTGCGTCTATATTTGGGAGATAAGGAACTGCGTAATGACTTAGGTGCTGCCGGTGAGACTAAGATCATTGAGACTAATATCGATGACCTGAATCCGCAGGTTTATGGCTATGTGATGGAGCGCCTGTTTGCGACAGGAGCCCATGAGGTGTATCTCACTTCGATCCTAATGAAGAAGAACCGTCCCGGCACCAAAATCACTGTTATGGCATCAGCTGGTAAGGTCAGTGATATCTTGCAGATCTTACTAGCCGAAACAAGTACATTGGGGGTTCGTATTCTGAGCTGCGAAACCACGCATATTGATGTCTCAATGCTGAATATCGAGACAGAGTGGGGACCGGTTAAAGTCAAAGTTGGCAAGCTGAACGACAAAGTCATGAATATCGCCCCGGAATTTGAAGATTGCAAAGCCATTGCGGCCAAACATAAAATTCCACTAAAAACCATTCATCTGCAAGTATTGCGTAGTTGTGGTCCCATGCTTGACCTGATGCTTAAGTAGTTTGCAGTGGTTCCTAAAAGCCCGGATTTCGAGCCGAAATTACCGGTACTATTGAAAAGGGTGTATATATGCGAAATTCGACAAATGATAGTAAGCAGATTCAATCTATCGCCAGGGCGGTTAGTATTTTAGATCATCTGGCTGTCAACGGCAATGAAGACAGCCTGAGTAATATCAGCAGAACTATCGGTCTAAGCAAGAGTACAACCTATAGTATTATTGCTACACTTGAACAACTGGGGTTAGTACAGCAGGATCAGACATCTGCCCGTTATTCATTGGGAATGAAGCTGTTCGAGCTGGGACAGATTGTTCACTCCAGTATGGATATACGGAAACTTGCTGTACCGCCGCTGCGGGAATTGGTTGCAAAACATGGCGAAACAGCGCATCTGGGGGTTTTATCGCAGGGCGAGGTTGTCTATATTGACAAAGTAGCCAGTTTGCATTCTATTGGTATCTCATCGCAAATTGGCGGCCGCAACCCGGCACATTGTACCGGAGTAGGTAAAATGCTGATTTCCGGTTTGGCTGATGAAGAAGTCGAAAAAATAGTTTCTGAAAAGAAATTAAAAAAATTCACG
>JAQSXM010000352.1 GCA_029256645.1 Sporomusa sp.
AGACCCGTTGCATCCTGGATAAGGTATTTGAACTGGGTGGTGGCGATTATGCGGTCGGTGCGGTTCGTGCTTTTGAAGCCGGTGTGCTTGACGTGCCGTTTGCCCCCAGCAAGTTCAGCCTGAATAAGATTCTGCCTGCCCGTGATAATAACGGCGCTGTACGCTTGTTTGATGTCGGCAACCTGCCGTTTACACCAGACCTTGTTACCTTCCACCAGGACAAGATGGCTGAGCGGGCCAAGGCCGAAGGCCGTACCCCCAGCTTCCAAATGGTTATTGATGATATCTACGCTATTTCCAAAGGTAATCTGGTAGGACGTCCGCGCTAAGTGCGCCACTTAAGTTAACTGAAGCAGCGGAAAGTCAGTTAGTGAGCCAGCAAGTTGCAAATATGAAGGGCTAAACAAAATATAGAGGTGAGATTGCCATGTTGCGTTAGCAATGACTAGGAGAAAGCGTTCTCACCTGCCGTCATTGTAAACGAAAATGAGCAATCTCACCTTTTTGGCGTTATCTTTATACGAATAATAAGGAGCGATATATAATGAAAATACTTGATGTAGTTTGCGCAAAAGGCCGTACCGGTTTTTACTTTGATGATCAACGGGCGATTAAAACCGGTGCTGCCCATGATGGCTTTACCTATATTGGACAACCGGTTACTGATGGTTTTAAGGCTGTACGTCAGGCCGGTGAGGCTGTATCTGTTCTGATCATTTTAGAAGACGGTCAGATTGCTCATGGTGATTGTGCTGCCGTTCAATATAGCGGAGCAGGCGGCCGTGATCCGTTGTTCCTGGCGGAAGATTTTATCCCGGTTATTGAAAAAATGATCAAACCCCGTCTTGTTGGCCGCGAGCTGGCTTCTTTCAAACAACTGGCTGAAGAGATTGACAACCTGAATTACGAAAACGGCAAACGAATTCATACCGCTCTGCGTTATGGCGTTACCCAGGCTATTTTGGATGCTGTGGCTAAAGCCAAAAAACAGCTTATGTGTGAAGTTATTGCTGATGAATATAATACCCATGTAAGTGATAAAGAGATTGCTATCTTTACCCAGTCGGGTGATGACCGTTATAATAATGTTGACAAAATGATTATTAAACATGCCGAGGTATTGCCCCATGGCCTTATCAATAATGTTAAGGAAAAACTGGGAGAAAACGGCGAGCTGCTGTTAGAATATGTTGGCTGGCTGCGTGACCGCGTGGCTAAGCTCAAGACTACTGCCGACTATGCTCCGGTATTGCATATTGATGTGTATGGCACAATTGGTTTGGCATTCAATAATGACGTTGACCGTATGGTGAAATATTTCCGTCAGCTCGAACAAGCCGCTGCACCGCTCAAACTCCGCATTGAAGGACCTGTCGATGTTGAGGAACGCGAAAAGCAGATTGAAGTACTTGCTGAGATTACTTCCCGCCTCCATAATGAGAAGATCAATGTTGAAATAGTGGCTGACGAGTGGTGCAACACGTTTGAAGATATTAAGGACTTTGCTGACAAAGGCGCCGGTGATATGCTGCAAATTAAAACACCTGACCTTGGCGGCATTAACAATATTATTGAAGCTGTACTGTACTGCAAACAAAAAGGCGTTGGCGCTTATCAGGGCGGAACCTGCAATGAGACTAACCGTTCGGCAGAGGTGTGCGTCCATGTCGCGATGGCTACTCAACCGGTGCAAATGCTGGCTAAACCTGGCATGGGCGTAGACGAAGGCTACATGATTGTTTATAATGAAATGCAGCGCATCCTTGCAGTGCGCCATGCCCGTAAACATTAAAAATTAATAACTGCTAGAAAGTTCCGGGTGCCAGACAAATCGAAGACGCTGACAGGGGTTTAGCAGTTCAGGGGAGGGGACCTGTCATGAAATCGACTATTACGCTAGGTCTTGGCGACCAACTCATGTATTCCAGCTACTTTGCGCCCCGTGGCCGCAACCGGATGTACATCCTGGGGCAGCAGTTGAGTGAACGCTATTTATCGCCGCTTGATCGCCTTATCGGTATCATTGGTGATGCGGGTGCTGGTAAATCATCGATGGTGAAGGGGATGTTCCCTGGTTTGGAGCTTACCAACGATGATGATGGCGTTAACATCAGGCCGTTGCCGCTGCTCAAGAATATAGACAGGGGATTTTTCTCGAGCCATACCTATCATGTTGATATGCGGTTTGAACTGGCCTTTACACAGATACATGTTTTGGCGGAGGCTGTCCGGCAGGCGCTGGCGCATGACAAACGGGTTATCGTCGAGCACTTTGATCTTTTATACCCCTTGCTCAAAACTAACGCCGATGTGCTCATCGGCGTTGGTGGCGAGGTTATTGTTGTCAGGCCGACAGTATTCGGGCCTGTACCGCAAGAAATCCGTGACGTTGTTGTCAAAACGCTGCAATACCGTAAAATGGCGCATACGGCTGAAGATCTTACCACCCGCATCTTAGTAAACGACTATGGTGCCATATTGGAGTTTCGGCATCGCGATGTGCATCATGGCTTTGTGCTGGAATACCCGCTGGAATTGTCGGTGGCGTTACCAGACGTAGAGCGTAAAGTAAAAAAGCTGATTGATGAAGAAATAAACATCAGCTATTGTGATGAGGGCCATATTAAGATTGGTGACATGACCTGGTCCTGCTCCGGCCCGCGTACCCATGTGCGCAATACTGAAGAAATTGAAAACTTCCGTCTCATGCCTGAATATAAATTTGATCCTAAAACCCGCACATACCTTATTATCGGCCTTGTTGGTCCAATGTCCGATACGCTTGACGGGTTTAATCTTTTAAACACCGTCAATTGCTAAGGCTGATTAATGATAGGCTAATCAGCCTGTTTTCTTAAGGAGGTTACTATGAACGAACTAAAACCGGCGCAAGCCGGTACTCTTGAATCCAACGACATCATGATAACAGTGGCGCCCGGTGTTCAGGGCAGTGGTGTAAACATTGAACTGGAAAGCATTGTTCTCGCTCAATACGGTCAGGCTATTCACAAGACAATTGCTGCCATAATTGCTGAACAAAACGTTACTGACATATACATTAAAGCTGTTGACCGGGGGGCTCTTGACTGCACCATCCAGGCCCGCACTCTGGCCGCCCTCTCCAGGGCTGGCGTTATCCTTGAAAAGGAGCTGATATAATGGATTTGCGCCGGACCATGCTCTTTATGCCGGGTAACAACCCTGGCATGCTGCAAAACGGTGGTGTATTCGGGGCTGATGCCATTATTCTTGATCTTGAAGACGCTGTTGCTCCGCAAGAAAAAGACGCCGCCCGGCTGCTGGTTGCACAATCACTAACAACAATCGACTACGGTGCCAGTGAAAAAGTAGTGCGGATTAACCCGCTTGACACGTTTGCCCGGCAGGATATTAAGTCGATTGTGCCTTGCCGCCCGGATGCTATTTTAGTGCCAAAGGTTGAAAGCCCGGAAGATATCCAGGAGGTATCCCGTCTGGTGGCGGCTGCTGAAACGCCGGGACAAAAGCCGGTTAAACTTATCGCGCTCTTAGAAACCCCGTGTGGTATTGCTGAGGCTTATCGGATCGCCAGGGCTGATAAACGGGTAGTGGCGCTGGCTTTTGGCGCTGAGGACTATACAGCATCGCTGGGAGCTAAACGTACTAAAGAAGGTACTGAGATTTTCAGCGCCCGGACAATTGTGGTTAACAGCGCCGCTGCTGCCGGGATTCAGTCAATCGATACGCCCTTTACTGATGTTAATGACCGGGATGGCCTGCTAGCCGATACTTTGCTGGCCAAACAGCTGGGTTTCAAAGGCAAGCTGGCGATTAACCCCCGGCAAATTGATGATATCCATCATGTATTTAACCCAACTGCGCAGGAGATTGACTGGGCCAAGCGGGTGATAAAAGCCATCCGCAAGGCTGAAGCCGAAGGTTCAGGAGTGGCTTCGCTTGACGGTAAAATGGTTGACGCCCCCATTGTTGCCAGGGCTGAGCGTATCTTGTATCTGGCCCATTTGCTGGGCCTGGCAGAGGAGGCATAATATGAATCAATTAACAAACGCTATTGGCCGTAGCCTGCCTGAATATGTTGAAGGATATGGCAAAGTAAGGCCTTTTGCCGGTGCATTTGCCACTGTGCCTGATATGCTGCGCCA
>JAQSXM010000353.1 GCA_029256645.1 Sporomusa sp.
TTATCATTATCTATTCCACGTTTTATTATATGATCATTTTTTTCATTGTCAAATTTTACTTAACTAACATAAAAATTGCTTTTTTGTTAGGCACCTACATTTCTGTTTATGGCTTATACCAAATCCTTCAGGATGCGCCGGCAGAAGCCGCCAGGTAAATAAAAAAGACCACTCATCATCACGAGTGGTCTTACAAATTCCAATCATTATAGCTTTACGTCACACTGACCGGGTCTTCCCCGGCCTGTTCTTCGGCATACGGTTTATTCCCCCAGTAGCTGGCCAGCATACTGCCTGTCATATATTCCCACACAGTCATCACCGCAGCCGGCAAAGCCGCCATTGGATCAAGATGCGCCAAAGCCAGGGCCACGGCCAGGCCTGAATTCTCCATACCGATTTCAAAAGTAACGGCCCGGGACTTTTTCTCCGACATGCCCACCGCTTTGCCGGCGTAATACCCCAGAACCAGGCCGGCTATATTGTGAATCGCCACAGCCAGACACAGGACCAATGCCATTGTCGCCATTTTGGCGGCATTCAGCGCCACTACCGACGACATAATGGTAATAATAAAGATAACCGATACAGCCGGCACTACCTTGGTGAGTTTGCCTACCAGCTGCGGGGCCGCCGTATGCAGTGCCACACCAACCCCTACAGGAATCAATACAATCTTGACAATATCCAGCAGCAAGGCGCCGATATCAATAGGAATCATAGCTCCGGCCAGCATGGCAAAGATATAGGTGGTAAGCACCGGCGCCAGAATGGTATTAACACTGGAAACGGTTACCGAAAGCGCCGTATCCCCCTTGGCAATGTAGGTCATAACATTGGAACCGGTACCGCTCGGACAGGCTCCCAGTAGTACCATGCCTGCAGCCAGCGCCGGTGACAGACCCAGCATCTTGGCTACAGCAAAGCCAACTAACGGCATAATCAGATAGCGAAAAAACACCCCGTAGAAAACATCCTTAGGCCGTGTTAACACCAGGCGGAAGTCCTCAAGGGACATGGTAAGCCCCATCCCCAGCATAATAACCCCCAGCATATACGAAATGTACTTGCCAATGGGTTTAAAGGGGGCTGGATAGAAAAAGGCAATTACTGATATAACCACCACCCACAGCGTCATGTACCGGCAGATAAACTGAGCTAACTTCTCCAAAAATCTCATAACCAACCTCCTGTTAATAAAAAATAAAACCTCCTGCCTCCTTCGAGTCAACAGACTCAAAGGGGCAAGAGGCAAATCTCGCGGTACCACCCTTTTTACAAATATAAAAATATCTGCATCTCATCAGGTCAAACAACCTTAGCAGAATAACGACTGCACTCCTGGCGGAGCTGAGACCGGCGCAGCTTACTTCTTTCGATTCAGCCTTGCTGTTCAGGAGTGATTCTTATATTTCTGGCGTTGCCGGTTCGCACCAACCACCGGTTCTCTGAAACGTCCTGGAAAAACAACGTTCTCCCTCATCACATTTATGATATTAAGTTCAGGGTCAAAATCAACTTGTTACTACTATACCCCCTCAACTCCCACTTGTCAACAAAAAATTACACCCCTTGTCCTCTCTCACTGTAACCTTATCATTCCTGTTGCTTCGACGCAAACACTACCTGGCAGGAATACGGGTTACAGGCATAACCGCAAGACGGGCAATTCTCCTGCTTAGCATCATTTACTGTCCATATATAGCCGCAGGCTGTACACTTAAAACCATCGGCAAGCTTTTTGGCATCATTCAAATCATCAGCCGGCTTGGCTCCGGACGCAGGCAGTATCTGACAGGAATAGGGATTGCAGGCATAGCCGCAAGACGGGCATACAGCCTGCTTGCTGTCTGCGGTTGTCCAAACATAGCCGCAGGCTGTACATTTGAAGTCCAGCGCAGTATTTTTCGATTTGTTCACATAATACTGAGTCATAGAAAACACCTCCTATTTTCATACAACTCTGTATTTCTTTATAAGTGTAACCGTTCTGCCTTACTAAATGATTTCCCTGATTTTTTATATTACATGACAATTATTTTCAAAAACAACATACAACTGCCGACTTCAGTCTATAGCCTTGCCCGCTATCGCGGCAATTGCCTCAACTTCGTACATAAGCCGGGAAAAGTTCTCTGGCGTCAGGGACTGCTTACCGTCGCACAGGGCGATGGCCGGGTTGGGATGAACCTCGATTATCAGGCCATCGGCCCCGGCAGCAATAGCGGCCCTGGCCATCGGTCTGACCATCTGCCAGCGGCCCGTGCCGTGGCTGGGATCAACGATGACTGGCAGGTGGCTGAGGTTTTTTACGGCGGCAACTGCCCCCAGGTCCAGTGTGCTGCGAGTATAGGTTTCAAAGGTACGGATTCCCCGTTCGCACAGAATGACCCGGTAGTTACCTTCACTCATAATATATTCGGCGGCATTCAACCATTCGCTGATGGTGGCTGCCAACCCGCGTTTAAGTAATATCGGTTTATCGGTCCTGCCGGCCATTTTGAGCAGGTGAAAGTTCTGCATATTCCTGGCGCCAATTTGCAGGACATCGGCATAGTGGCTGACAAGCTCCACCGCCGAGGCATCGATAACCTCTGTCACAATCCTCAGACCGGTCTGGACTCTGGCTTCTGCCAAAAATTCCAGTCCTCTTTCGGCTAGCCCCTGAAAGGCATAGGGTGAAGTACGGGGCTTATAAGCTCCGCCCCGCAAAAACTGCGCTCCCGCCCCTTTTACGACTCTGCCGGCTGTCAGCAATTGCTCAAGGCTTTCGACAGCGCAGGGACCGGCCATAATCCCTAAATGCCGGCCGCCGATTTTTGCTCCCATTACATTGATCACCGTGTCTTCTGGTTTAAATTGCCGGCTGACCAGGTTGTAGCTGTCCGCTATTGCCAGATCAACACCTGCCCCGGCCGCCATCAGTTTTTGGGTCAAATGATCACACACCCTTTCCAGGAATAAGTCAGCAGGCCCATAGCCTGGCAAGCGCCTAAGCTGTAAACACAACAGCACCGGCGTAACCCGGGGCCGGCATAAACGGGAGCAGCTTCCAGTCGGCTGTACCGTCCCCGGTGCCGCCGACACTGAACATACCGGTTGCCGGTTCGCTGTCGGTTGCAGTGAAAAAGGAATTCAAGGGGCGACTTAGGCCTTCTCCGGTCGCTTTGACAAAAGCCTCTTTGCGAGTCCAACAGTCAAAAAATGCCTTTTCTTTATAAGATAAGGGGCTACACTGGATCATGGCGCGTTCCCGGTCATGAAAATAGGTATCAACAATCTGTTGGCAGTCGGGCATAGGCCGGATAAACTCCACATCGACACCAATGCAGGGAAATCTTGAGAATGCCAAAACCACCAGTTGATGCGAGTGGGCAAGATTGAAGGAAAAGGATGCGCCAGCGACGCCGGCCAGTTCAGGCTTGCCATTAGGCTGCTGCCTAAACCGCACGAGGCCGGGCGGGATGTTCAGGTATCTCCCCGCAAGTATCCGCAAAATTCCGTGGGCTACAGCAAACCGCAGCCGGTCTTGTTGGAAATAAAACCGGCTCATTCGGCTTGTCTCCTCGGCAGAAAGAAGATGTCCCAATTCTTTTACCCGGGCCGATGAGGAAAAAGTCTGCGTACAAACCCACCAGAGATGGATATGCCCGTTCGCCAATACCATAGGTGAAGCCAAAACAAATTGATCTTCAGTAAATTCCCTGATGTGGAAAAAAGACAATGCACTGTTCATCCTTTCTTTACGGCCTCAAAGTATGCAGTTCAACCCATTGCGGGCTTGGTTGCCGGTTGCAGTTCCGCTGAACAGGCACTAACTGCCGGGTAACACTGCTTAACTTTTCCCGTGTCTCCTCCAGTTCCCGGGCAGGTACCGACATTTCGACAATACCCGCCCCGGCATGCAGCCAGGCTTGCTTGTCCTGTTGAAAAATGGTCCGTAAAACAAGGGCGGCATCCAGAGCGCCGTCGCTGTCATAGGTCAGTACGCAGCCGCTATAGAGATTTCTGGCCTCTTGCTCCAGTCTGCCAATAGCGGCAATGGATTGCTGCTTGGGAATACCGGAAGCCGTTACGGCAGGAAACAGGGTATTAAAGGCATGCCATGAATTTAAGTTTCCCTTTTAATCTTGAGGCAATATGCTGTACATTTCCCCGCTTGGCTACCGACATAAAATCACTGACGGCAATCGTTGCCTCAGCGCAGACACGCTGCAACTCTTCAAACGCAAGTTTTACGGAAACCGCATGTTCAGCAATCTCCTTCGGGTCATTTACCAGTTCCGCCCTAAGCCTGCCGTCCTCTTCCTCACTGATGCCGCAAGCACGTGTTCCAGCCAGGGGCAGGGTGCTGACCCAGCCCTGCCGGTCAACTTCAACCACTGTTTCCGGACTAAAACCGGCGGCCTGCAAACCGTCAAGGGCCAATAAAAATGACCTCGCCGGCGAATTAACGCTCCGGCCGGCAAGATAACTGGCCACCATATCCAGTTCGCAGTCAAGGGGAATTTTTCTGGATAGAATTACTTTTTGATAGTTGCCGGCCTGGATTTCTCCGACTGCTGCCGCGACCATCTGCATGTATTCACCGGCTTTATGGCTGCCGGCTGCGGGCACTTGCAGCTTTTGCCCACTCAGCCTGCCGGCAAAATATTGTTCAAAGTTCTTATTCTGACCATCAGCCGCAATCTGTTTCACAAGCTTGCCCAATCCTGCAAAAGCCGCTGTCCCCAGCGCCCGCACCAGGATTGAGCCAGAGTTAAACCTCACTTCTGCCTGGGGAATGAACAGCTTAAGCAGGCATTTATCTTCCGACAGCAGCGGCAATTGGTGGTTATAGCGGGCCAGACCAAAATTGGCTATACCATACGCGCGCCAATTATTAAGGCGGACTGTGGAAAAAATACGGTCTAAGGTTTCGCTTAACATCGCATTTTCGAACTGCAGGGTTCTGCTGTCTGTGGTCATGGTTGTATAGTCCGGGTCAACCGTGAGCAGGGCATGAATTCCCAGCCCTAAAGACAATTCTTCCCCGCTTTCGTAAAGCAGATAGTGCTCACTAAGACCAGCTTCGGCAATTTGCGCTGCCGCCTGGAAAGCATCACCGGTAAAGCCGATGCTTTCCTCCAGATAGGCGATGGGATATACCGGGGCTTTGCGTTCAGTCCCGGCCGCCATCTGCCGGAGTTTGGCCTTATCGACCTTGCCAACGCTGGTTAGAGGCCAGAAGTCAATGTGTTCAATTTGGTCCGGCAGTTTGTAACGGGCCACGCCCCGGTCATGTAAAAACCGGTGAACGGCGGCCAAAGTAATGTCTTCATTGTCAGTAAGCAAATAAGCGCAGCTTCTCTCACCCAGGGTTCAATTTCGGCCGGCATGATCTTTTCGCCGGCCCGGTTTATTTGCTCTTTTATCCGGCCGCCGATTTGTATATTGCCTGCCGGGGTCAGTCTCGCCTTGTCCCCGGAACAATAAAAGCCATCGGCAGTGAAGCATTTACTGTTTTGCTCCGGTGCCCGGTAGTACCCGCTGATGGTATAGGGGCCACGCGTCAGCAGTTCCCCATATTCACCGGGGGCGACAATATTTCCGTCCTGATCAACAATTCGGATTTCATCGGCCGGTGACAGCGGACGCCCCTGGCAGCTGAGCACGTCCTGCTCAGAGTCATCAAGGGAAGTGCAGCAAATGAGACCTTCGGCAATGCCAAAAACCTGCTGCAGCCTGCAGTGCATTTCCGGGCTAATGCGGGCAGCGATGCTCCTGTCAAGCATTGAACCGCCAATCTGGAGAACCTCCAGGCTGGAGAGGTCGCTGGCAGTATCCCATTCCAGAACTTCCAGCCATAGGTTAACAAGGGCGGGCACTAGAGCGGTAATTGTCACTCTTTCTTGTTCAATCAAGGGAAAAGCCTCGTCGCAACTGGTGGTTTTGCATAAAACGACCCGGCCGCCTGCTGACAGGGTGCCCAGGATGCCAGGGCAGCAGAGAGGAAAGTTATGAGCCACCGGCAGGACGGCAAGATAAACGCTTTGCGGGTTAAGTCGGCACCGGGCGGCGGCCGCTTTGGCATTATAA